>NZ_JAUBUJ010000028.1:0-80289 GCF_036705405.1 Microcoleus sp. B13-B6 | reverse complement strand
CGCCCCTTCTCTCTGATTCTCCTGTTCTAACAGTTGCCCCAACTGCCACCACAACTCCCAAGATTCTGGTTGCAATTCCACTAATGCTTGATATGCAGGGATGTAGCTTTGATTGAGATTAATTACTTTTTCATAAGTGGCGATCGCCCCTTCTTTCTGATTCTGCTGTGCCAGCACTTGTCCCAATTGCCACCACATTTCCCAGGAATCTGGCTGTAACCTTAGCAAATTTTGATAAGCTTCTACTGAACCAGGATTTAGTTCTATAGTACGCCGATACATAGCTATTACCTTCGCCAAATCCAACTCACTTCGCCGTTGCAAGGCTTTCCCCAAACTCTGCTGAATTTCCAACTCTTCTGGCTCTAATTCTAAAGCTTTTTGATAACAAGCGATCGCCTCATCCCACCGACCTACTTTTTCCCAAGCTTCCCCTAAACTGTAATGAACCCAAGGTGAAGATGAATTGAGTTCGATCGCACTCTGATAGGCATTAACAGCTTCTTCCCAACGACCCAGCTTAGCCAAAGCATCCCCCAAGTTGTGGTAAGACCAATAAAAATTTGGATTTTCGTCAACCGCTTGACGATAGGAGGCGATCGCTTCCTCCCATCTTCCTTCTAGCTTCAGTTTGTTGGCCCTATCAAAATAGCTTACTGTCATTTTTTATCCTTCAGATATCCAGCCGACATCTTACTGTTTATGGATATACACTAACGGCTCCTGCTCGATCGCAGACCAGTTACTTTCAACCCACTCTATCACCTCTTGTACCCCTTGTTCAAAGGAGACTTGAGACTGCCAACTAAGTTCCCGTTCGGCCCTAGAACAGTCTAGCAGATATTGGGAATCCTGACCCAATCGCTCACCGACAACCTGAACGCATTTTTCAAAATCATACCCCATGCCAGCACAAACCTGACGTACAATATCAGCAATTGTGCGATCACTCGGAACGGTAAAGTGATAAGTTGCTGAGTTCCCTTGTTTCAAAGCCAACAATAAACCCTGAACAACATCTCGAACATGAATAAAGGACTTAACCGAGGTTCCTCCACCGTGCAGTTCAATGGTTTTACCCATTTTTAAATAAATTGCTGTTCTCGGAATAATCTTGAACAGTTGTTGATGCCTGCCGTACACATTTGTCGATCGGATAATAATCGCTGGAAACCCAAAGTTCTTGCTGATGCTATGCAGGTACATATCCGCGGCTGCCTTAGAAACAGCATAGGGCGTACTGGGGTTGAACAGCGTCTCTTCCGTTACTTTATCCGCACAACTGCCAAAAATTTCGGCTGAAGAAATGTGAACGTAGGACTTGAGATAATCCCGACTTCTAAGCTGGTTGCACAACTTTACCACCGCCGTCGTGTTAATGTCAAAATACTCAACCGGGCTGTAATTGCTCAACCCCACCTCACTCAAAGCAGCCACATTAATTACTACTTCCGGCTTGGTTGCGTCTAGCAGTTCTATCAGGCGATCGAATTCCCTGACACTATTAATTTGGTGGAAAGTAAAATCAGGATTTTTCCGTTGTTTGTAAGGCAGGAAAAAGTCTTTATATTCAGGCGATCTGCTAACACCAATTACTTTATTATCGGGGTCTTCCAACAAAGCATCTACAATGTGACAACCCGTAAAGCAATTACTGCCGATAACAACGTAAGTCTTTTTACTCATTACACCCCTCCTTTCAGGTAGAACGATCGCACGCACTCGATCGTATAATCAATTTCATCTGAGGTGAGATGTTGGTGAGCGGGTAAGGTAATCATTACCTGTGAATCTCTCTCCGCTACCGGAAAGTCACCTTTCTTATAGCCCAAATGAGCAGCCGCTTTTTGCAAGTGAACGGGAATCGGATAATGAATTTTAGCTTCAACTCCATTTTCCTGCAAATAAGTCAGTAATTCATCTCGATGTTCCACCCGTAGAATGTAGAGGTGGTAAACGTGCTTAACATTAGCTGGACGCTGGGGAATATGAATGAACTCGCCTAAATCTGCAAAGGCTTCATCCAGCCTTTTCGCATTAGCTATGCGGGTATTAGTAATAAACTCAGTTTGCCCTATTAACCGATTGCCGATCGCGGCTTGTAGTGAGTCCAAACGAGAATTGTGACCGAAAATTGCCACTTCGTCGCGGTTAATTAAACCGTGATTGCGGAACAATCGCAAATTTTCGTACAACTCTTGCGATCGCGTCACAATTATCCCACTATCACCCCAAACATTCAAATTCTTTAACGGATGCAGTGAAAAAGCTGCCGCTTCCCCCCAACTACCCACATACTTGCCATCTCTAGCTGCTGTAATTGACTGACAAGCATCTTCAATCACCAGCAAATTATGTTTTTCTGCAATCTTCATAATCGCAGGCATATCTGCTACATTGCCCGTGTAGTGCACAGGTAGAATTGCCTTCGTCCGGGGAGTAATCGCCGCCTCAATTAAGTTAACATCAATCGTATAACCTTCATCATTATCCACAAATACAGGAGTTGCCCCCGTCATCGCGATCGCCCCCACCGTAGCAATGAAAGTATTAGTTGTGGTAATTACCTCATCTCCCGGGCCAATCCCCAGCATTTTCATCGGTAAAATCAGAGCATCAGTACCCGAATTCACCCCAACCGCGTAAGGCATTTGGCAAAATTCAGCAAACCGACGTTCAAATTCAGTCACAGGAGCTCCCAGCGTAAAATCGCCGCTCAACACCAATTCCCGCACGTCCGCCAGATAATCATCAACATTAGCAAACTGCCGATCGAGGTAAGAAAACTTGACTTGCATTCTCTGTTTTATTAACATATTTACCCTTCAATTACTACCATAAAACGCTTGAATACTGTCGCAAACACGCTCTAACTGCTCCTCTGTTAACCCCTGATTTACTGGCAGACTTAAAATTAGATTAGCCTGTCGTTCAGTCACGGGAAAACTATCCTCTCCATATCCTAACTCTTTTCCGACAGTAGAGAAGTGGATAGGAACTGGATAGTGAACTGATGTACCTATTCCCCTTTCTCCCAGAAAGTGCCGCAGTTCTTCACGGCGTTCTGCTTGAATAACAAAAGTGTGGTAAGCGCACTTTTCATATTCTTTTTCCAACGGCAATTTCACCTGCTCAATTCCTGCCAATCTAGCCTGGTAATAACAGGCATTTTGGCGGCGCTGTTGGGTCCAAGCTTCGAGATAGCGTAATTTTACCAGTAAAATTGCAGCTTGCATCGTGTCTAGGCGAGAATTATGCGACCACATCACACAGTCATCGCGGGTGCGAAGACCTATATTCCGCATAATTTTCAACTTGTCATACAGTTGTGGATCGTTTGTTGTGAGAACTCCGCCATCGCCGCAAGCATTTAAAGTTTTCAGCGGATGCAAACTAAACCCACCTATTGTACCAAATGAACCGACTCGCCGACCTTTATATTCAGCCAAGACTGCTTGAGCCGCATCTTCCACCACATATAATCCTTTCTCTTTTGCCAATTCTAAAATAGGCTCCATATCGCAGGGACGGCCTGTGAGGTGAACTGGTAAAATAGCTTTAGTTTTAGAAGTAATAGCAGCAGCAATTAGATCGGGATCGATATTATAATCATCCCGCACATCCACAAAGACCGGTTTAGCTCCTAGAACTCTAATACAAGTTGCTGAAGCAATAAAGGAATTAGGTGCTGTAATTACTTCATCACCGCTGCGGATTCCCAAAGCTTTCAGGGCAAAAATTAAGGCATCGGTACCTGAGTTAACGCCAACAGCATAGCGGACACCGCACATTTCTGCAAATTGACGCTCAAATTCGGATACTTGTTCACCTAAAATAAACTGCCCGCTGTCTAGCACTTCGCTAATAGCTGCCAAGATTTCGGATTTGATTAGTGCGTGCTGTTGGGCTAAATCAACGTAAGGGATTCGCTCTACCTGGGATTGAGAATTGATAATTGGAGCCTGGAGCATTGTCATTTTTAATAAGTTTTAACTGGGTGAGTATTAAAACGGCCCTGTGAATCTTTTATCTGGAACATCCAGGGGAGTTTCCCGCAGAATTCCCAATTCTGTTTCTGTTTGTACGACCAAACCCATCATCGTGCGGGCCGCATTTACCATGTCAACAGCGCGGGGATAGTAATCGTTGGCGATCGCCGGACTAGATGGTGCGTACACATCAGGAAGAGCTATCCGTTTGGGACTGCATTTAAGAAAAGGATAAGCTTCTTCTGCCACAATTGCTAGGATTTCGCTGGCAAAACCCAAGGTTCGCCAAGCTGTATCGGCTGCAATCAGTCTCCCGGTTTTGCGTACAGATTCCAAAATAGTTTGGGTATCTAAGGGTTTGAGCGATCGCACATCCACGATTTCTGCTTCTATCCCGTCTCGCGACAACAACTCAGCGGCCCGCAACGCTTCCAGCGTCATGTAAGAAGTTGAAACAATCGTTACATCATGACCTTCTCGGATTTTCCGAGCTTTGCCAAGTGGGACGCGGTACATTTCCTCTGGTACTGGGCCAAAAATTTGGTGCAGCCAGCGATGTTCAAAAAATATGACAGGGTTGTTGTCTTCGATCGCGGCAATCAGCAACCCCTTAGCATCATAAGGCGTTGTCGGCATCACCACTTTTAACCCCGGCACATGAGCAAACCAAGCTTGGAGACTTTGGGAGTGTTGCGGCCCTTGACCCCAACCCCGACCGATGACTAGGCGAATCACCAGGGGAACAGATGCTTTGCCACCAAACATATAGTGCCACTTAGCGGCGTTGTTCACCATTTGATCCATTGCTAGTAGGGCAAAGTCAACCCGCTGATGCACCAAAACCGGGCGCATCCCGGCCAGTGCAGAACCGATCGCCACGCCAGTCATACCATTTTCAGCTAACGGCATATCCAGCACCCGCTCTTTACCAAATTTCTCCCGCAGTCCCAAGGTAGTGCCAAAAATGCCTTTAGGATCGGGAACCCCTTCTCCCATGACATAGACGGCCGAATCTGCGACCATCGCCTGAGTAAGAGCTTCTTTAATTGCCTGAGCAAAGGTTAGTTCGCGTTGGGTCATAGTCGGATTCATGCGTAGATATGCTGGAAGAGAATTTGCGGATCTGGGAAGGGGCTACTTTTGGCAAAGCTGACCGCTTCCTCCACCTCAGAGAAGATCGCCCTCGTCATCTCCTCCAAGTCTTCTGCTGTCAGAATCCCTTGCTCTAGTAACTGAGCTTGGGTGCGTTGAATGGGACAACGCACTTTCCACTCTTGAAATTCAGCTTCCGTGCGATAGCCCAAGTCATTGTCGTAGTTCGGCCCACAATGTTCCCGCCACCGATAAGTTTTGAACTCCAGAAAAGTTGGCCCACCACCACTCCTTGCGCGTTGCACCGCTTCAGCGGTCATCTGATAAACTTGTCCAACATCATTTCCATCCCCCTGAAAGCTAGGAATATTGTGAGACTTTGCTAGAGCATACACTTCTCGCCCCAACGGTTGGCGTTCGCTCATCCCCGTGTACACGGAGTACAAGTTGTTTTCGCACACAAAAACCACAGGTAGATTTTTTAACGCAGCGAAATTAGCGCTTTCGTGAAAAACGCCTTCTTCTGTGGTTGCTTCACCGAAAAATACCACCACTACTTTGTTTAATCCTTGCATGACGGCTCCCAAAGCAGCGCCTACCGCCACAGGTATTGTGCCGCCGACAATGGGAGCAGAACCCATAAATCCGGCCTCCAAATCGATCAAGTGCATAGAGCCGCCTTTGCCTTGACAGCAACCGGTGGCTTTACCGTACATCTCAGCTAAAAAAGCTTTTAAGTTGCCTCCGGCTGCTAAATAGTGACCGTGAGCTCGGTGATTGCTAAAAACGGCATCAGTCGGGTAAAGCGTGGCACAAACGCCAGCCGCGATCGCTTCTTGACCGATAGACAAGTGTATCGGGCAGCGCATTTCCTGTTGAGGATAAAGTTCAACAATTTTCTCCTCTACCAGGCGGATGCGGAGCATGGAGAAAAATAGTTGTTTCTGCAATTCGGGAGGCATGGTTATTTTACCTGAAAATTATAGACAAATTGGATACGCTTAATTGCCAACCATTTACTTACTTCAGGTTAATTTCTTGCATGACTTTAATATTGTAATAAAGGCTATCCGTCATCGGATTAGGAATCAAATTAGCATCAAACGCCTTTACTAAATCCTGCACGGCATCTTCTATTGTGTGCTGCGGCACAAACCCAAGTTCCTGCTTAATCTTCTCCGATGAAATGTGATAAGAGCGGTTGTCATTGGTCGGCGTGCTGACAATCTCTACTTGTTTTCCTACCACATTTCGCACCATTTGAGCAATTTGCATCACAGTATGATTTTCATAACCCGCGTTGAAAATTTTGCCGTCTATCGCCTCATCAGGCAACTCGAGCGACTTGATATAAAGGTCTGTCATATCCTCAATGTGAATGTTCGGTCGTTTTTGTTCGCCGCCAAACACCGTGATTTTACCGTTATTGACAGCGTGGTTAGTGAGAATATTAACGGTCAAATCCAGCCGCAAACGAGGGGAATAACCGCAGACGGTGGCCGGCCGCAGGATCAATGTAACAAACCCCGGTTCCCGCTTTGCCAGCAACACGTCCTCGCACATTGCTTTGTATTTGGAATAATCTGTTAAAGGTTGCAGTGGCAGTTCTTCGCTCACATTTTCGGTTTCTTTGATGCCGTACACGCTGGAAGAAGAAGCATAGATAAACCGTTTTACTCCACTGTTTTTTGCAACATCTACTAAGTCAACAAAAGCATCGTAGTTAATCGACTTACCGAGGTCTGGATCTAATTCAAAACTCGGATCGTTGGAAATGCAAGCTAGATGGATAACAGCATCGCATCCGGGTAGGATTTTTTCGAGCAGCGGACGATCGCGAATATCTCCTTTAATCTCTTCTAAGCCCGGATGGTCTTTGACTGCGGATAGAACATCTGCTCCATAAATGTACAAATCCACAACCTTAACTCGATATCCAGCTTCAAGTAGTTTAGGAACTAGAACAGCCCCCACATAACCTGCTCCACCTGTGACTAAAACTTGTTGCATTTGATTCACCCTACATTCCTCAATTATTTTGACTTGGGTTAATAGACCTCTATAAAAACTGTTATGGGGTAGGCATCTTGCCTTCCCTAAACTTTATTTTTACCCCTGTCTAATATATTAATCATCCCACCAAAGGTGTTACATTTAACATTTTTGACGGCGTAAAATTCTTCGTGTTTTGGATAAAGCCACTAATTTCTCCCATTGATGAAATTACCGTTATTTGATCGTAAAACGGAGATTTAGACAAATGTTGCTGTTCCTGTATTCCATAGCCAGTTTTCACCAGAAAAGCTTTCATCCCTAACTGCAAACCAGGCTCTAAATCCCTGAGTCTATCCCCGATCGCCCAGCACCGCGTCGGGTCTAAACTGTGGTCGGCCATCGCTTGGAGAAATAACCCAGGCGACGGCTTGCGACACTCACAAACGTAACTATACTGGATAACTTCACCTTTCGGGTGATGGGGACAGTAATAAAAATCGGCGATCGCCCCTGAAGCCACTTCAGCATCCCGTCGCATTCGATCGTTAACTGCCTCCACTGCCTCCACTGGGAAATAACCCCTAGCTACTCCCGATTGATTAGTCAGCACCAATACTGAGATGTCCTGAGTATTCAGGAATTTTAGCGCTTCGAGCACTCCCGGAATCCACTCAATTTGGTCGGGGTGGCTAAGGAAGTGGCTATCTTCAATTAGAGTGCCATCGCGATCGCACAAAATTGCTTGCGGCTTGCTAAAAGATGGCATCTCTATACCTTTAAAACTGTAGTAGCAAATTTCAACAACCGAGCTTTTTCTACAGGTTCAGCATTCCCAAGAGTATTAGCTGAAATTGCCCCAGCCAAATTCCCCAGCAGCGAACCAACTGCGATCGGTAATTCCAGCTTCGCACTCAAGCTAGCCAGAGCAAAAAACGCATCGCCCGCCCCTATTGTATCCTTTACTGCCAACGTCATTGCTGGACTCACATCTTCTTCTCCTTTAGCATTGATCCCCAACGCTCCCGCAGAACCTAAAGTGAGCCATCCTTGCTGAGAATCTAGATGTTGGAACAAGCCTTTAAGCAGATAATTGTGGTCTCCGTAACGGCTAGAAAACGCTAAACGTAGTTCTTGTTCATCCAAGCAAAAAACATCAGCTCGGCGGTACTTAGTAATTAAGTTATAGCCGTAATTGGCACTATTCGTTTGGCAGTTCAAGGCCAAAAAAGAAGCTTCATTTTGAACCATCTCCATGAGTTCAGAATCCAGCAATCCATGTCCGTAATCTGCAACCACTACCATGTCATAATCCCTAATCGTTTTTCGCAAACGCTCTAACAAATTTTGTCGCTGATTGGGCGCCGGTCCTTCTTCTTGCAGCTCATTAATAGAAAACAGCTTGGTGTAATTATCCCTCATTCCCTGCCGCTCAATGTAACGGCGTTTGGTGACGGTGGCGGCACCATTTTCATATTGTAAATCTAGCCGAATACCGCCATTTATATTATTCAAAATCAAGCTGTGAATGTCTGGCTCATTCCCCACCACACCAGCCACAGTTACAGAGTCTACAAAAGTAGCCATGTGGCGAGCAATAGCCAAAGAACCTCCTAAATGCTGCTCTTTTTTCAAAAAGCGAGTCGAAATAACTCTGCCCTTAGAAGTCAAACCCTGCACTGTACAGTGAACAAATTCATCAATAATTACGTCCCCCAACACTAATACTTTGAGCTTTTGCATCGCATCAACGCCCTTGCGAATTGCCTCAAAAGGGTATTGCTGGCTTAATTGGATGGCATAGCTTTTGATATGGGGTGGCAACACATCCGTGTAGTTATTGAGCAGCTTTGTTGAGCTAAAAACAATCTCGCCTGTATAGCGAATTTCTCCGCCGTAAGCTTTGACTCGATCGGCTTCCCGGTCAATATTTTTAGTAACATCTTGACTGTGGTCAGCATATTCGTGACCTTTGCAGTAAAAATTTGGCTGAACTCGATCGAGTACATCTAAAGCTGTAGCCACAGGAGCCAATAGCACGTAGTCTACGCAAGCTAAAGAAGCAATCGAATAAAGTCGCAAATCGTCGGAAAAAACTGGTCTGCCAGGGCCTCGGTTGACGTAATTAGCTGCGGTAATTGAAACTACCAATACCTCTCCCAAAGCTTTAGCTTCTTGCAAGTGGGCAATATGACCCGGGTGAAGGAGGTCAAACACCCCATGACAGAGCACTATCTTACGGTTCTGCTCTCGGACATTAGCAAGTACCTCTTTACAAGTTTCAAAATCAAGATATTTTTCTGTGTTCTTTGTCAGCATCTTTGAACTAAATGGTGTAATTTCCAACTCTGACGGGCTTGCCACCCTACAACACGGGAGAATCCCCGTTTTTGTAACTATACCAGGTGATGTTCGCGATGGCGCATCTACAAACTTGCGTTAAAAAAGATGAACGGACTTTTTTCACCCAAACCGGAGCCGATTTCACTTTGGCGACGCTATTCCTGAACAGTTTTAAGAGCAAAGCTACAAACAGACGATGCTCTCAGGGAGAATGGGTGTGTGCGCTGAGCTTCCCGGTGGCTATTTTAAACACTAGACTCTCGCTTAAGCCTAGTGTTCCCGCCACCTGAGCCTAGATCCGCCCTACCCTAGTTTTAACAGCAAGGACACGCCTGATCAATTCTTTCCATTCGAGGGAATTGCTCAGGGAGTTCGTATCGAGATACTCGCCTTTTTCTAAGGAAAAGCGACCAAAATTTTCCAACCAGTTCACAATAGTTTCTGTCGGTGAGAAAGGCGTACAATTCAAAGATTTCTGTAGAGAATGAGACATCCCAGCCCTATCGTGGTTGCGATAAGCATACCAGGCTTCCCATACTAGAACGCCGTACTGCACTGAATTATTTTCATCTGGATTTTTGACGGCATTTTCCTGAAAACGCCATCTCTCTAATTCCCCCGCAGTTTTGTGCAGTTGTGACTGCGACTGTTCCAATTCTTTCCGAGTCGAGTGGAGTTGCGACTGCGACTGTTCCAATTCTTTCCGAGTTCGATGGTGTTTGGCTTGGGATAATTCCAATTCTTGCCGAGTCGAGTGGAGTTGCGACTGTGACTGTTCCAATTCTTGCTGAGCTTGATAGTGTTCGGCTTGGGATAGTTCCAATTCTTGCTGAGTCGAGTGCAGTTGAGACTGTGACTGTTCCAATTTTTTCCGAGTTTGATGGTGTTCGGCTTGGGATAATTCCAATTCTTGCTGAGTTTGATAGTGTGCGGATTGGGATAGTTCCAATTCTTGCTGAGTTTGATGATATTGGGCTTGGAAGAGTTCTAATTCTCCCTGAATTTGATGCAGTTGAATTTGTATTAATTCGCAATCTTCCTGAGCCTGATACATTTGCGACTCAAATCGATCGCGCTCTTCCTGAGTTTGATATAGTTGAGCTTCGGTTAATTCCAACTCTCCCTGAGTTTTGTACAGTTTTGACTCGGATATTTCCAACTCACTTCTAGTTTGATGTAGTTGGGGATGGACTTTTTCCAACTCTTCCTGAGCTTGATATAGTTGGGACTGAAATTGAGCGCACTCTTCCTGAGTTTTAAATAGTTGAGCTTGCGCCAGTTCCAATTCTCCTTGAATAGGATAACTTTGACTTTGAACTACTTCTAACTCTTTCTGACTTTGATTTAGTTCCGTCAAGGATTGTTCTAACTCTGCCTGAGTTTGATAGAGTTGCGACTGCGACTGCGCCAACTCTCTCTGAATCTGATGAAGTTGGGCTTTGCAATTTTCAAACTCTCTCCGTTGTTCGTAAGTCATATTGTAATACAAATCGGTTGGTTCTAGGTTTAAGTTGAGATTAAATTCGCTGGAGACTTTGGTAAGTTCTATGACGGCAATTGCATTAGCTTGTGACCAAGGCCATCCGTATTCACTATCCCTAAGTTCTAAAGCATTTACTTCTTTCCAAAGCATATAGTGCTTTTCATCTACCGTTTCCCTATCTATCAGCTTTAAGTAGTTGGCGGATATAGCATCTTTCGGAATACCATATTTTTTCCATAAAACATCTAAATATTCTTGGCTAAATTGAATATACCATTCTGCATCTGTAAGTTTTCCAAAAGGAACGGTAATCAAGGCTTTTCCATCAATAGCCAGTAGATCGTAAATTTTTGCGATCGCCTTTAGGGGGCCCTCTAGATCGCGGTACTCTATCTGTTCCCCATAGCCTCCTGAAGGATCGTCTCCTTGCCCTACGTGCTCTACACTGGAAATTGATACTATTGCGTCATATTTTTCCGCTGATGGCAAGCTCATCAAATCTTGATTTTCTACACCTAGATCGACTTCAAATTTATCTACAATTCGTCTCGATCTGATCCCAATATTTTCGCTCAATGAGTTTTCGTAGTGGGAGAGTACGTTGCCAATTTCAAGAATTTTCTGAGGATTCCTTAGATTAGCAATAAAGTCAAAGGCAATGGAAATTTCTACGGCTCTTTCTGTCGGGTTATTGAATTTTATCCGATTGTAATATAACTCTTTACCTTTAAAAGTAAAGGTTCTTGTCCACTTACTCATTTTTTCCTCAAAAAGCAAATTACAAGTTGTCCGGCGCGGGTTATGCTGAAAATTGGTAGTTGACAACGGGAGTATTAAATTTAACCCTTAACCTTTAATTATTACACATAGTAGTTTTTTATGCAAGCTACGGGATATTTGGATAATATGGCTGGAGTCAGTGGCCCTCTTTTTATTCCTTGCTGATATTTTATAAACGCCCTTATTTTAGCGTAATCAAAAAAAATACCCCCCTTGAATTAGGGGGTTACGGCTAATCAGAAATTAATACTTCCTCTCCTGCGGCTCAAACATCGTAATCGCCACCGGCATATAAGCCAAATCAATCCCCGCCGGCGAATAATACGCCATTGTATGCTTCAAGAAATTGCCGTCATCGCGCTCAGTAAAATCTTCCCGCGAATGAGCTCCCCGACTTTCCTGGCGGTTCAAAGCAGAAGTTAAAATCATTTTTCCGACAATAATCAAACTCCGCAACTCCAAAGCTTCCACAATTTCCGTATTCCACAACTTGCCTTTATCGTCTAAGTAAACCTCCTCATATTGTCGCTCTAAATCCTCCAATTTCTTTAAACCTTCCTGCATCAATTCGGCGCTACGAAATACACCACAATACTCAGTCATAGTATCTTGATACTGCTGCCGGATTTGATTGATGCGGTATTTTCCGGGACGCTCTACAAGTGCCTGAATTTGCTCTTTTGCTTCCATAATATAACGCTGTTCGTCTACTGTCGGCAACTTGCGATTTTGTACGAATTGTGCTATGGTTGCGCCAGTAACTTTGCCATAAACGACGCATTCTAAAAGCGAGTTGCTGCCCAAACGGTTGGCGCCGTGAACGGACACGCAAGCTGCTTCGCCCGCTGCAAAGAAACCGTCTACTAAACTGTCAGGACTGCTGCGAACTTGGCCGCTAACATTAGTAGGAATTCCCCCCATTGAATAGTGAACCGTAGGGCGCACGGGCATCGGCTGATTTACGGCATCAATTCCTAACAAACGGTGGGCTTCTTCCCAAGCAAAAGGAATTTTGCTCATAATTTTTTCGCGTCCCATGTGCCGCAAATCGAGGTAGATAAAGGGGCCGCCGGCACTACCATCAACATTAATCCCTCGGCCGGCGCGAATTTCTATGGAAATTGACCGCGAAGTGATATCTCTGGGCGCTAATTCCATCCGCGACGGCGCATAATTAGCCATAAATCGATCGCCCTCTGAATTAATCAAATAAGCGCCTTCGCCCCGCACAGCCTCGGAAATCAACACTCCCACGGGATACAAACCAGTCGGGTGAAACTGCACGAATTCCATATCTTCCAGCGGCAATCCAGCTAAAGCCGTCATCGCCAAACCGTCTCCCGTCGAGGCGTAATCGTTCGACGTGGTATTGTAAACTCGGCCGTAACCGCCCGTAGCAAACATCACCGCCTTAGCACGGACAACCTCAATTTGACCGTCTAGCAGATGGTACATAACTACCCCCTTGGCTTGGCCTTCTTCCAAAATCAGGCGCGTGACATACCACTCCTGATAGATGTGAACTCCGCAGCGGCGCAGATTGTTGACTAATTCGTGGAGGATGGCGTGACCAGTTTTGTCCGCAGCGTAACAGGTGCGGCGGTGGGAATGTCCGCCGAAAGCGCGCTGGGCAATTCTGCCGTCTGGGAGGCGGGAGAAGAGGACTCCCATGTGTTCTAAATCTATGACTACACCGGGTGCTTCGCGGGTGAGGATTTCTACCGCGTCTTGGTCGGCTAAATAGTCTGAACCTTTTACTGTGTCGAAGGCGTGGGCTTTCCAACTGTCTTCGGGATCGACATTTTGGAGGCTGGAGGCCATGCCGCCTTGGGCTGCGACGGAGTGCGATCGAATCGGGTGAGTTTTGGCGACGACAGCTACCTTTAAACTGGGGTCAGTCCGAGCAATTTCTACTGCGGCGCGGCAACCTGCTAAACCGCCGCCTACAATGATTACGTCGTGTTCTAGCATCTTTTTGAATTATTTTGAGTGTTCTGCTCAACTTATCGTGACGCAAAAAAAAACTTCCTACCAAAAGAGCAGGAAGTTTTTTAACTTTTGATTTGAATGGGAAATCAAAAGTTAAAATTTCACATTGGACTAGCCGGCGCTTTCGATAGGCTGCTGAGTGGACTGATTTCCCGTTGCAGAAGGTTGAGTTTCCGTACCGGGTTCTACAGCAAGCACTTCAATGTTATTTAGCAGAGTTGTAACGAAAGCAAACAGCAAGAAGGGCAGAGACAGCACTAAAATCAAGCCGACGGTAGCCAAGGCGAAGATTTGGCGGGCGCTACTCCACAAGGCGAGTGCCGACGCTAGACTTAGGAAGATGACTATCAGCCAAACAATGATTTGACCGTAAATGTCGCCAAAGGTGAGCGTACATTTAAGGCGATAGTTTTGGATGTTATTCATTTGATGCCTCGCGAGATTGCTATTACGACTTGTCCAAAAATACTTTGACAGTGTGTCAATGGCCACTGTAAATTTCTAAGTTTAGCTGCCGCAACCTGGTTTTAGGGCTGTTTTAAACATTTTTATAGAAGTTTGCAACAACACTTTATGAATTTTTGTTTCTGACTGGGAAATTTGGCCGAAACAAGACTTACGCACTCCGACAAAGAAACCGGGTTTTTTACTGTTTTGGCGGGCTGTAACGCGTCTTTTCGCAAAAAACCCGGTTTCTGGCAACCCCTGCGTCCAGGACTAAGCTGTTCTGAATCTAAATCGTATTTTTTGTGCGGGCTTTCTGGCCCAACCCCTACTCCCCACAAGAACTTTATCAAATTTTAGTTCACAGTTTAAATGTCCAACAGCTTACGAAACAAAGGCACAAGGGGAAAGTCTACTTTTTGAGGGAGCCCCGACTTGGTAAAGAAATGTTAAGCTGCGGGGGAATGGAATCAACCTTTATAGCGTCGCACCTGTCTTTTCGCCCATGTCTTCAGAGAGCAAATTGCTGATTTCGCGCTGTTTCCTGGCTGGTTTGGGAACGCAGATGTTTATGTACCGCGAAGACCGGATTCCCCAAGAGAGTCCGGTTCTGGTGGTGAGCAATCACCGCAGTTTCTTAGATCCTGTGCTGCTGACGGCGGCTTTGGGTCGATCGATCCGCTTTGCTTGTCATCATTACATGGGTCAAGTTCCGGTGATGAGGGAAGTGGTCACGACTTTCGGCGCTTTCCCCTTGGAAGCACCGGAACACCGACAGCAGCATTTTTTCTCTCAAGCGACAGCGCTACTGCAAGGCGGCGAGATGGTGGGGGTGTTTCCAGAGGGTGCAGAACCGATGGTGAAGCTGACGGGGCCGAATACTGTGGGGAAGTTTCAGCGGGGATTTGCTCATTTGGCTTTGCGAGCACCGGTGCGGGATTTGGCAGTTTTGCCGGTGGCGATTAGTTCTTTTGAGGAACACTCAGTACGATCGGGTGTACCGCTCAAGTTGTTGAGTTTGTTTGATCCTTCGGAACCGCTGTTCGATCGATCTGGGTGGCATCCTGTGATAATTTATCAGCGAGTTAATGTTTTAATCGGCCGGCCTTACTGGATTACTGTCGAGAGACAGCAGCAATATCAAGGCAAAAAAGCCAAAGCTGTTGTTGCTGAACTCACGAACCACTGTCAGGGAGAAATTGCAGAATTACTCCAACGAGGTTGTTTGTAAGTTTGTTGACTGTTGGCTGTTGGCTGTTGGCTGTTGGCTGTTGACTGTGGGCTGGTGTCAGATTTCCAATCTAAAATCTAAAATCTAAAATCTAAAATCGATTGACTTGAATCATGGCAAATGCTAACAACAAGATTCGTTTCCTAACCCCCAAACCGCCGAAACCCGATCGCCCTTTATTTGTATTTCTGCCCGGTATGGACGGGGGCGGTTTGCTGCTGCGCTCCCAAATTCCTAAATTAGCCAATCATTTCGACATCCGTTGCTTAACTTTACCTGCGGACGATACGCCTAGTTGGGACGTACTGGTTAGCGAAACAATTGCCTTAATTGAAGCAGAAAAGCAAGCCGGAAAGCCGAAGCGGCCGGTTTATCTGTGCGGCGAGTCATTTGGGGGCTGTTTAGCGATGAAAGTTGTGTTAGAAGCTCCTCAAGTGTGCGATCGATTAATTTTAGTCAATCCAGCTTCTTCGTTTCGACAGCAGCCTTGGGTGCAGTGGGGCTCGTATCTGACTCAGTGGCTGCCGGCCAACCTTTATCCGCTGTCGGTAATCGGTTTATTGCCGATATTAGCATCATTAGGAAAGATTGGGCGCGACGATCGCCGCGCTTTGCTAGAAGCGATGCAAGCAGTACCGCAAAACACGTCCGTGTGGAGATTGGCGTTAGTGCGATCGTTTAATGTTGACGAAAATCAGTTGCGCGGCATCAAACAGCCGACGCTAGTAATTGCTAGCGGTGCCGATCGGCTGCTGCCTTCTCTAGTAGAAGCGAAGCTTTTAGTCAAGGTAATTCCCAAAGCTGAAATGGTGCTGCTGGCTAACAGCGGTCATGCTTGTTTGTTAGAAACAGATGTTAACCTTTATGGGATTATGCAAGCTCGCAATTTTTTGACAAATAGGTCATTAGTTATTAGTTATTAGTTTAGTTAGTGCTACAAAAACTGACCGTGCGTAGTGCGTAGGTTGGGTTGAGGAACGAACCCTCCGTTTCACTCCGCCCAACATTTTCGGTATGATTTTCCTTAACTGAACCGTATTGAATTATGCT
The DNA here is from genome assembly GCF_036705405.1 of Microcoleus sp. B13-B6. NCBI lineage: Bacteria > Bacillati > Cyanobacteriota > Cyanophyceae > Oscillatoriales > Microcoleaceae > Microcoleus > Microcoleus sp. B13-B6. The sequence continues at coordinate 63,896 of NZ_JAUBUJ010000028.1, read as the reverse complement.
CAATCTCAAGCTTCCCGAACAAAGACGAAAACTTTACATTGAAATTGCACTGCGTAGATGCCGTCCCGGTAGTGGCAGCAGTCAAGATTTTCTGAATAAAAGAACTTGGAATCATCCCGTGACAAACATTAAAAGGGAGCATCCCGATTTTGCAAAAAGCAAAAATATTAAACTGCAAATTCACCATTCAAGTAGGCACAACGAAGTTGCAACATTTGAGAGACACTTTCAGATTTCCACTGCGCTCCTGAAATTTTGAGCCTTCTACCTATCTGCTTGACCGCTGATTCTACCGCTCCCGAACCAATGGAACCTGGTTGCAATTCCTGACAAGTTTCATAGTCCACAAGTCGAAAACGGTGTTTTTTGAGGTAGGCACGGAAATTAATCACTTGCCGACGATGGCAGTTATCAAAAATGGCGATCGCATCTTCCACCCGACCACGCCATAACAAGGCCTCAGCAAGTTTTATCCGCTTACCGGAGCCACCCACTTTATACAGATTTTCTTTCAGGTGATACCAGTCTAGGATTTCTTGCCGTTGTTCCGTTGTCCCTATTTCCTTGAATAAATTCCAGACACCATCGTGACCATCTCCTAAACAGATTACAGGATTAGTTAGCGGCTGACTATTCGCCCAATCGGTGAGGCTTAAGTTATCTTGGAAGAAAGCGCCATAGTAAAGGTCTTGCAAGCGCACTGCCTTATAGTCGCGCCACTCACACGGAAGTCCCTGTTCTGTTCGGAGTCGCACTTTACCGCCATCTATGCTGACTTGTGCGATCGCACCTTTAGCTTGCAAGACGGAAAATTCTTGGCGCTGCACTTGCCTGTGTTGACTGCTATGACTGACATAGACTCCTGTGAGGGTGGCTAGGTCAACAGAGGCATTTTGGTACGACTCAGAAGCCGAAAGTAAAAAACAGCATTTTTCTAACAGAGGACTTCTACGGCTGTAAGGCTCGATCCCCAAGCGGTTTGCTTGTTTTTGTGTAATGAAGAGCCGTCCTACACAACTGTTGAGTGTGCGCGATCGCCCTTTAACCGTTTTGGTTACTTTTTGGATAAAAAAAGGGCAACTTTGGGGCTGACATATTCTAACATCTGTTGACGTACTACTTTCTCAAGCCTTTCTAAGGTAGCTATTTCTGCTGAATCTGTATTTTTGTAAAGGATTTGCGCTATTTCTTGAATACAAGCTGATAAGCGTAATTGTTCTTCGGGAGTTATGCTCATTTTTTTCCCTGATCTACTGTTTTGATTTTAGCTGCTGGCAGTCTATTTGCAAAATCGGGATGCTCCCTCTAAGTTTCTCACAGGCCGCAGCAAAACTTTACCGTCATTACCACTTATAGCTACTTGCTTTCCATCCAGGCTAAAACTTACAGAGCTCGAAGTTTCTTGATAATAAAACAAGCGATCGCCTTTCTCATTACCTTATTTTAGAAGAATTTGGGAATTTGCGATCGCATACTCTATCCATAAGGGTTTGAGAGTAAATAAACTTTCATCCTCTACTATCTTTTTTAATAAATACCGTCTATTTAAAGACCGTAAACCATCAGCAATATCGGTTATAGGCGAAGATAAACACGACTTCAAATCATCTATAGAAAATGCTTGTTTTGGCTGAGTGAGTGCAAAAATAATTTGTTGTTCTATTGGCGACAGTTCGATAAATTTTTGATTAAAAACCGACTTTAAATCCTCATTCAATAATGTGCTATTTTCATTAAGAAAACTGCTAACTTTGCCTGAAAATACGTCTTTAATTAAAGTTCCAATATGATGTAAATATAAAGGATTACCATCGTATAAATCAATTAATTTCGACCAATATTCTCGGTCTGTTAATTTGAAATTGCTCAAAAACTCTACATCATTTAAGCCGTTTAATTCTAATGTTTTAATCAGATCTAAATCATTATCTAAAGATACCATTTCTCGACATTTTTCTTGACTTATCAAAATTAAACTGCTTTGATGTTCAATTTGAGTTGTTATTTCAAATAAAGTTTTGTAATCACCATATTCTGGCTGATATTGTCCTGCTAGTTGACCCTTAATAAAAATATTTTCCAGATTGTCCAGAACAATTAAACATTTTTTCTGACGGAATATTTCAAATAACTTAGTTAATCGATCTTCGATATTTGTCAAACTTTTATTTTCATCGGATAAACGATTTAAAATATTAGTTAGTAAATCATTTAATGATTTAGGAAATTTGAGGCTTCTCCAAATAATCACTTCAAATTGTTGACTGTTTAAATCAATAAATCTTTTAACTAGAGTAGTTTTGCCAATTCCGGTTAATCCTAATACAGCAATTAAAGGAATATTTTGAGTAAGTATCCATTCTGAAAGGGTAGCGAGGTCGGAAGCGCGATCGTAAAATTTAGTAATTCTGGGTGCAATTGATAAATCTTGGTAATTAGATAGAGGATTAATTTCTGCTTCTGAAGTATCATTATTATGTTCGGATTTAGAAGTATTTGAATAAATATTAAAATTATGATTGCCTACAACATTAACATCATTTGCCTTAACAACCTGTGAGCCAATATATTCCATTCTTGCTGCCTCTATTGTGCTGAGAAAAGTTGATTGATTAACAGCTTTTTTTTGTAATCCTAATTGTGTTGAGATGATTTTGTAAAGTTTGGCGGCTATGTCAGCAACATATTTCTCATTATACCCATGATTTTTTCCAATATCACCATAAGTTTGGTCTTGGCAGATTCCTTCTATTGCTTTCTTTTGAATATCGCTCAAGTGTTTACCTGTTTCCGCAAAGACCAAGCGATCGACTGTTTCCTTAATATCCATAGATTGCATATTATAATCATTATGAGAAGGATTATTTAACGGTAGGTCTACTATATTAGATTTGATCCAGATTTGTCAATATTTTTCCAGATTTTCCCATATTTTTCTATATTAGCATTCCCTAGAAAAATCTAGAAAAATCTGGACACATATCAAATTAGCCTAGCTACGATTAGATTATTGTTTCTCTCTCCTAATAGGAGGAAAAGATCATGAGTTCCAAAAAAGACGACCACATATTGGAGCAAATGCGTCACAATGCTCACTTGGCACACGCTGGCCATCAGCTTAAACATCAAATGCAGCATACGCAGCAGCAATTTTCTGCTCCTAAGTTATCGGTGACACTAAATCAAATGCCTTCAGTATCTTTAAAACCTCTTATGGGAGGTTTCGGTGGGTCTGGCGGTTGCTAAACCACACAATATGATGTTTGCCTGAATGCTTTTCTTGTAGGGAGTTTGTCTACTAAGTCTCTACAAGATTGCATCACATTAATTAAACGGACATCATATTAGATATCATCAAAGCTAAATAAGAGTGATAGATTAACTTCACTCTTATTTTTTTGTCAGCGCGTAAGTCCCGATCGGGAGCATCCCGATTTTGTAGGATATATTTGCAAATTCGGGATGCTCCCCATTAAAACGATCATTCAAAAAACCCTTTTTGTTGTAGTCGGAGGGATTGCTACTCGGCTCTATATGCCTGAAAGAATGACCGATGACGTGGCTATTTTAGTATTAACTCAAGATGCTGCTAATCTTTATCGAGAATTAGAGCAAGCTGGTAGCACGAGAACGGGAGAACTTAGCATTGGTGGCAGCACTTGGGAATTGCCTGATGGTACTTATTTGGATGTAATTGAATCAAGAGATTCTTGGGTAAGAGAGGCAATTACAAATCCAAATAAAGCACCCGATGGATTGCCAATTATCGGATTGCCTTATCTGGTCTTGATGAAACTACAAGCTAGTCGCGGTATTGATATAGGAGATTTAACGCGGATGTTGGGAGGGGCTGACGAAACTGCTTTGCGGTTGGTAAGAAGGGCTGTACAAGATTTCCTGCCTGATGCTGTGGAAGATTTAGAAAGTTTAATTGTTTTGGGAAAGCTAGAAAGGAGTGAGTAATAATGGGACACAGGGACACCCCCTGACCCCCCCGAAGGCAGGGTGGATTAATTGTCGCAGGAGCAAGGTATTATAGTATTTGCGATCGGGTCTGACCCGATCGCAAATACTAGGATACATTTAAGTAGATGAGTGGGAAAATACATAAGTATGTCATTGTTCGTTAAACGTCGCAATTCGCTTAAGGTTCTAGCCGCTTTACATTCGGTTACACAGCAAGGTTTATTTGCGCCTACCTACTTATCCTCTGACAATAAATCCACCCTGCTTTACTACTCGTGAAACATACTTAGTCTGGTCAGATTCTGACTTTTTCAAGCCTAGGCCTTTAGATGTGCGCTTCCTGATGTAATTCTTTATTCTTGCGTCGCACGTACACGAACAGATCCACTAAACTCAGGCCTGTTTCTTTGCATATTTATTACCTTTACCGGATATATACCCATTCTTTTGGATATACATTGTTCTTTAGGGCTAGCCTGTAAATCTTCTATTTTTACGTCTATTCCGCCCACCCTGTCGGTGAGATAAAGCAATTTTAGGTTACCCACTAAGTTATCAGTTGTCTGGAAGCAAAGCGTTGTATTCCTCATATCTTTTGGCATTAAGTTCAATGTCTCTTGAGGACCGAGAGTCTTCTCTCCTAATAAAATCGTTTCTGCTAAGGATCGCGAATTAAATAACTTACAATTTTAATTGTTATTGTGGGATGGGCGTCTCGCCCGTCCAAAAAGGACGGGCGGGACGCCCATCCCACAAACTTGTGGAAGTTATTTAATTCTCATTCCTAAGGCTGTACCAACGAAACCCAAAGAGATACCAGCCGCAGCGATTAAAACCGCTGGTAGTTTTTTGACAATGCTCATACGACAATACCTCGTTTGTTGAAATTTACGTTGATTAGTGTTTTTTTCTTCCCACATCTTTTAGACGTTTTCCCACCCCAATTGGGGAATTTTTCGAGTTACGAGCATTATTTTCTCCCCAAAAATCCACTCTCAACTCCTAGAACCCTTCCCCTTCTTACCTTTCAACCGCAGCAAACTCTTCTCAACCTCCCCACGCGCTGGATACAATAACTGCTGACTCAAAGCAATTTCATAAGCCTGTATCGCCCCCAACTTATCCCTCAACCCCACGCAAGCTCTCCCTAACCAGTAGTCAGCCATAGCCCCGTTAAACGCTCTCAATTCCTGACATCCCTCACCGGCAACTTTCCACCAGCGCTGACTAGCCCCAACATCCCCCAGCACCTGGTAACTCTCCGCCAGCCACAACGCCGTCGGCACGAATTGCAGAGAAATTCCCGCTGGTAACAACTTCCATCCTTTCTCCAACGCCTCCACCGCTTCTTGATGTTTAAGCGCCAAAGCCAACACCCGCCCATGACGAAACCAAGTATCAACTAACTGCGGCTGAAGTTTTGTGCCCTGCTCAGAAACACTACATCCTCGTTCAATCTCTTTGAAGTGTTCCACCAACACCCGCCCCGCAGTCGCCCAAACACTCCAACGTTCAGGAAATCGTTTCAGCATCTGTTCTACCACAAAACGCAATTCTTCCCAGCGTTTGGCAGCCGGTAAAATTTCACACAAGACCTGATAAATTGCACAATTATCGGGATACAGTTGATAAGCATTCGCCATCATCTGTGCTGCTTTTTGATATTCTCCCGTGTCGTATAAGCACCGGCCATAGTAATACCAACCATAAGGATAATTGGGGTGTTCGGTGGTAAACTCTGCTAATACCTCCACACCTTGCCGCCAATCGCCTCGGAAAATGTGATAATAGCCCAGAGAATTGTGAGCCTCAGCCCCATGAGGAGTTTGTAGCAGTAAAGAGGTAATCATCTTTTTCGTCAGTTTCCCCTCTTCACCAGAAACTAATCTCATCTGAAGACGTTGCTCAATTTGTCGTTGCAGTACCCTAAAATCATTCGGAAATAGAGCTATAAGCTTGCTCAACTGCTCTGTTGCGGCGCTCATATCCCCCACCGCCAGATTCGCATCTTGGCTGTAAATCAACGCCACAACATCATCTGGGTTGATTGCCAAAATTTGCTCCACAGCACAGAGCACGCCAAGATGATTTTCTATCTGCTGATACACCTGTGCCAAAGCCAGCCGGTGAACGACTTTTTCAGGTTCTAAATGAGTTGCTAAATTAAAGGCAATAATTGCTTTGTCACTCTCACCCCGACAAACTGCAATCAATCCCTTGATATGATGCTGAGTCGCTTCGTTTTCGTAACACGACAAGGCTTTTTCATAGACTTCTATTGCCTCTTTTTCTCGTTTCATTAGCTGCAATAGTTTCCCTAGTTGCAGCCGCACACCCATTAATTGCGCTTGTCGCTCAATCACTTGATGATATTCGGCAACCGCTTGTTGCCAGTCTCCCATCTGGTAAAGCAAATTAGCTAGTTCTAACCTTTTTTTCCATCCTTGGGGATATTTCTGAACATACTTACTTAAAGAGTTCAATTTCTGCTCTTGTCTAATTGGCTTTTCTTCTAAGAAAAAGTGAACATTCATCTCTAGCCCAGAAGATTGGCAGAACTGCACCAATGATGTGGCAAAGTGTCCAGACATAATTTAGACTGGCTATAGATAAGGGGAAATAGAATAATTTACCTTGATCAGATTATGTCTTAGTTACTCAAACTGAACAAGCCCAAAAAGATTAATTATTATTAAGAAAAATTAATGTAATCGCGTCAATCAATGGCTCTCTCGTAAACAAAAAGCGATATCTAAGACGGGCGTTGCCTACGCACTCCGAAAAAAAGCGATCGCGCCCTTCGTCGAGTGGGCAAGATCGCTTTTTCTTCAAGTTTTTGAACACGGAAATGGAGCAGCACTAAGTTGGTAATGTCCCCAAAGTAAAAGAGATTTTACTCTCACGTATTATCATTTATTCCGTCTCATTTTATTTAGCTCGTCCATTATATTGTCCATATCCGTAAAATCATTTTCGTCCCTGAAAGTCTCTATTGAATCCCCTAACCAAAGTTGCAAAAAAGAAAAACACAGTTTAACTGGGAATTCTTTTACAGCGTTGCAGTGAGCAAATAATCTTTTCTGCCTGTCTACTGGATTCTTCCAGATTTCGTCAAATCTTGAGAACGTATAAGAAGCATACATCATTCTGCTGACTTGATTCCTAATATCACCAGCAATTAAATTAGTATCTGGTGTTAAATTTAACTGCCTAGATGGAATACTTTCCACAGGAAGTTTTACCGTGTCTGACTGAAACTTTTCAGAGGTAATCGAGTTGGTAGCAGCAAAGCTGCTTATGGATGTAGATGACCACAGGAGACTTGCCACGAGTGCGATCTGGATTTTGCGGGATGTACTCATTTTTTGTTAAGAAAGATGTAACTAATGCCTGGACTCTAAGCGGTTTTATCTGACCGCTTATTTATTAGTTAGACGTTTTCCCACCCCAATTTGGGAATTTTTCGAGTTACGAGCAAATTTTCTCCCCAAAAATCCCCCCTCAACCCCTAGAACCCTTGCTCATCTTACCGTTGAGCCGCTGCAATATCCTCTCAACTTCCCCAAAGGCGGGATAAACAACGGCTGACTCAACGCACTTTCATCTCCAGACTAGAAGAGTAGTACAGATGTAGGAATGATGGGGTAAAGTTTCCAGACATAGTACGGTGACTTGATAGCTAATTTCTTCATCCTGGCTTTTTGGGGGAATTAGTGATTCCCAATTGCATTGGGGTTGAGACTTTTCTGGCAAAGGAATTACCAACTTTAAGGCGGGCGAGGAAGAATTTAGAGGAGTATCATCTTCACCGGCCAGATATTTGGTTAAATGCCTTCGCAGAATTAGGCAGGCTTTGCTCACGCATTTGCGGACGTTTTCTTCAGAGCATAGAAATAGCTTGGCAATATCTTGATAAGATTTATTTTGGTAGTGGTATAAGACAAAAGTATCGCGGATTCTGGGAGGCAAGGAGTCAATTTTGTGGTGGATATATGCCTCCCATTCTAGGTTCATAATATTAGGTTCAGTAAATCCTAAGTTAGAATAAAATGCTGGATAATCTTCAAGTTTAATCTCGTCTATGTTTTCAATTATTAATGTTTCTCGTTTTCGTTTTCGATGGAAATCTATGCAGAAGTTATAGAGAAGTTGAGTTAACCAAGCTTTAGGACATTTAATTTGAATTCCATAGTTTTGCCATTCATTCCAGGCTTTAAGCATTGCCTGACTCAATACTTCTTCGGCATCGAGTGGGTTTGAGTTCATCCACTTGAAACAGCAATGGGAAAGATAATCTTGATGCGCCTGCCATTCTTGCCAAAAAATTGTATTTTTATCTTCAGTTTCATCCCACAGGATTGATGCCGCCACTGATTGAGAAGATGACCTGATTTTTTGAGTTCTATGGCTATTGCTTTCCATTTACAGGAGATTCCACATTTATGAAGTACACCAGCCTATCGTGAGCTTCCCCGTAGGGATACTCCAAGATCCCGTTGGTGTCAACAATCGCCTGAAAGCCTGTGATCAATCTCGTTTTTACCTGAGTCCAGATCCCCCTAAATCCCCCTTAAGAAGCAGGACAGTTTCATTCTCGGTAGGGGCCGTGCTACCCCTACTCCCCGTGCCGGCCCTCTTGGTCTGATCTGCCGATCAAATCCTCTAGGTCGGGGGTAGGCATTCTTGGCACTACAAGAGTCAAAATTCATGTTTTTGGTGAGAATGAAACAGCCCTGCCTTAAGAAGGAGAGTAGGGGTTGACTTTGAGTAAGTTATTGTCCCCCCCTCTTCTTATCCCGAACTCAGGTTAATTAAGATTTAGCCATTTTTGAGCGTTAAGCCGCTGGACGACGCCAAACACCATGAGGTCTAGTGTTACCTTGCGCTCATCTATCAAAAAAGGCTCTAAAGTGCTGGTTTTGGTCTTATTTTCCGCGCAGGAAAAGGCTCTTTGACTTTGAATATTTTCTTGAGGAAAATACAGGTTAAATTGGCGCTCTCCTTCTTGGAATTTACCAATTACCTGCCAGCAATCCCCGGCGGAACTCATCCCAAAAACGGGAAATTTTTGCTTGGTAAAACTCACCTCTAAATCCTTAACGCCCTGCTTAGTCAAAGCAGTTTGCAAAGCGGGCAAATAATCTTGTTGAATAAATTCCGCAAAGGGCTTGTCTTCAACAGCAGGTGCTTTTTCCTTTTTAGCTTTAGCTGGGGGCTTGTCGCCTTCGGCCTTGGCTGCGGGCTTTTTAGCAGCCGGCTGAGGCTTGTCAGTGCTGGGAAAGTCGCTTGTCTCGGCTGTGTCGGAACTCGGGGCGTGATCGATCGACGCACTGGGAGTTTCCGATTCGCCAGCGGTAGGATTTTTCGGTTCTTCTGACATTAACGCTTCCTGGTAAAAGTGATTCGGTAAGGAGTTGGGAGTTGAGCAAGCGGGCGATCGACTTTCTCGATCGCACACATTTTATCGAAAACCAACCTGAGAGAATGGCTAGTCAAAAAAATTTGAACTGAAAACACTCTCACAGGGCGATCGCCCGCAAACATCACAACTCCTTTGGTTATTCTAAATCTCAGCGACAGCTCGTTCAATCAAACGGCGGGCGAGAGTTTGAACACCGGTGTGTTCGTAGTAGTTGGTAGTCATGTCGAGGAATGCGCCCACGTAGTCCACCTTGTCTGCTGAAATATCTACAAAATTCTGCAAGTGGCCGAGTACGTTTTGGGGAGTCAAACCTCGATCGCTCACAAAAGAGCTCATCCAGCCAGAAACCGAGTTAAAGCTTTCGCCGATAAAGCCCAACTGGCCTGCGGGAGAGCCCCCTGGAATCATGCCGCCGATCGACTTAAAGGCCGAATTATCTTGCAAATCGTTCGGGGAGAGCCTCTGAATCCAAGACTGAGTTGCCATGATAAAGTCTGGGCCCAGAGGAATCAAACCATCGAAACAAACCAAAGCAGCCATCCGCATCAGGGATTCGCCGCCGTAGTCACCCAAGGATGCGGCAAAATCGCCGATGCTGTCGCCGGGAATGCCGTTGATTTGGCAAAAAGCGAGCAACTCAGTGACTAACTTCAGAGAAAGGTCGATCGTTTGAGCTTTTTCCGGCTTGGGAGTGAGATTGCCGAGCATGGACAAAAACGGCACATTTTGGGAGACTTTGTTAGCGAGGGCGGCAGTGCCCAAAGCCTTGTCGGCACTGTCGATCGTTTGGTAGAGCCAGAGAGCGCGCTGGTAGCCCTCAGATTTATCGTTGTACAGGTAGATGGCGCGCTCGCCAATTTGCTGGATCAGTTCTTCGTCTGTTTCGCCAGTAACGGTGCGAATGGTATTTTCAAAGCCAACTAAATTGTTCCACTCACCGGGAACCACAAAGTCAAGCGCTCGCAGGGCTTTGACAGTCATGTTGTCTTGAGGCAGTTGATCGACTAATTCAAAGACTGTTTTGCTCACAAAAAACTCCTTATGCTGGAACGAAAATCAAAGGTATTACTTTTGGCAGATGGCAAAAACTTCAAACTCTCTTTGTGGCAAATTTAGTTTTGATAGCGCCCGACTCAAGTCTGGCGCGGAGTTTGACAAGAGACATTGCTACTTGACGCGGGCGAGGCCGCCGAGGTTAAATTTTGACAGCCAAGCTTCGCGATCGCTGGCGGTAAAAGAGGGATTGCGGGATTGAACTTTCACCTGATAGCGATTTGCTACTAAAACAGCGGTGATATTAGCACCCTGATTAATGGCGGGATAGCCGGCAATTTGCTTGGTACTTTGTTGGAATTTTGCACCGGCGTTGGGGTTGCCGGCGATGTCGTTAATCGAGAGCACCGCGACATTTTTACCGTCTTTGTTCAACTTAGCTTCAGCAAAACCGGATTTTTCTTGAGCAAAAACGCGATCGAATCCACCGCCAGAAGCCGGGAAGTATTTATTTAACTTACCGCCTGCCACTGCCTTCTTGGGCAGGTTTTGATTACTAGCACTTGATTTATCAGCAGTTGTCTGCTGTGCTTTACCAGGCTTTTGGGTGCTTTCCTGCTGGGCTTTGTCCCAGCGTGATTGGGTTGGGGTTTGACCGCAGGCGGTCACTAACAGCAGTACCGAGATCAGGAATGGAGCTAAAATTCGGCGAGCGGGGGAAAATTGCATCGCTGTCTCCTCATTAGTAGGTTTCCATAACAATTGTGGCTCAGAATTTGGCAATTTGTGTTCCCCGATCGGATGATTTGTCTTCTTTGCAAAAAAATCCTCTACCTGCAGGCAGAGGATTTTTTTGCAATTACGAGTTTTGAAGGAAGAAAACTGAAAGATTGCTCCACAGATAAAGTCTGGGGATGGGGGTAAAGAAACTAAGTTTTCTGATCGCCAGCAATCTCAAAACAATTTTTGCTGATTTTCCCTAGATTTATCTAGAAATTTCAGAGCAATTGTTCGTCAATCATCTTACTTGGGCTTTCCCACTTAGGTCTTACTTTAGGGGTAAGGATCAGGCGTCGCTTTCAATGTAGATAAACAACAAACCCATTACCACAACCGGCATCACCCAGGTAATTAGGGGAATCAAAATCCAAGGCAAGAAAGAGGCAGCGTAGGAACCTGTCATATCAAATTCTCCAAACTAAAGTTAGTGTGTTCCAACAGGGATATGTGGGAGTCGAGTCTAATTGTTGACTAAACCCCGGAAAATGGCATCAACGCCGTTAAAGTTTTCGAGTAAGAAGTAGGCAACAAAGACACCACCCATTCCACCAATGAAGAAACCACCGGTAAACTGGCTCCACCCTTCAGCATTTCTGAGGGCATCAGGGGTCATGGGATTAGCGCTAGGGTAGCTGGTGTTGTCTTGTTTGAAAGAGACTAAACCGTAAGCAGACATACCTAGTGTGCCAAGCAGAACTAAGACGAGGGCTGTATATAATCCTCCGAGATTAGCTGCTTCTGGATAATCCCGCAGGGGTCCGAAGACGATTTCGGGGCCGACGAGGAAATAACCGTGTGCCAAACCAATTTCTAGGCCTCGAATTAGGGGCGAGAGTCCTTTGCGGTAGACGGGCAAGTTCCCAATGAATGCTTTTGTGAAATCAGAAGCACTGATGGGAGTTGCGAGATGACCCGTGAAGGGGTCGCCGTTAAAGGGTTTAATCAGCTCTGCATCTCTGGGATCGGCCATATTCTCTTTTTCCTCGCTGTGCGTAAAAGTTGAGGCGTTCAAGTCATATTTTACGCAGGGACGTGTTTCCTATTTGCATAATTGGCAGCGAGCTTTAGAAAAGTTCACTATTCTTTAGTTTTTGGAAGAATTTTTCTTTTGCCTCTTATACCAGAAAGCGAGTCGATCGGGCGACACTCCCAGGAAATAAGCGATAATTACTATTTGATTAATCGCGGTAGTTTTGATCACCCCAAGCTGCTGCCAGCGACGGGCGGATGTCAGCACTGGCTGGGGTACTATTTCAATGCGGCCTTGTTTTTTCAACCGCCGCACGAATTCAAAGTCTTCCATCAGGGGCAAGTCTGGAAAACCGCCGATTTTGTCAAAGGTAACTGCGTTGAGGAAAATGGCTTGATCGCCGTAGGGCATTTGCAGAAAGTTCGATCGCCAGTTAACCCCTGTTTCTACCAGCCGGAGGCCCAGGCTGCGGGCGTCAATCTTGAGTTCAAAGGCCCCTGCTACTGCAGACGGGTTAGCTAGTACCCGACGCGCGCTATCGTCGTACCCGCGAGGCAAAAGAGTGTCTGCGTGGAGAAACAGCAGGATATCTCCAGTAGCAGCGGCGGCACCTGCATTCATTTGGGTGGCGCGGCCTGGGGCGGTGCAGATAACTCGGACGCCCAAAGATTTTGCTATATCTGTAGTACCGTCGCTGCTGCCCCCGTCGGCGACAATTATTTCGACATTTTTGGCCTCAAGGGCGGTGGAGATGACTGAGGCAATTGTACGTGCTTCGTTTAAGACTGGAATGATCAGGGAAATTTTGAGATTGGGATTTTCTGGCGACAACATACAGAATTAAGCAGCCCGTGAGAGAGAGCGGGTTTTGTACAAAGCTGATTTTGCCCATTTCTGACCCCGGGCTCGCCCCTACATTTTGCCTTAACGTGAGAGTTTGGTAAAAAACAAAGCTATTAGTTGCTCATTTTTTACACCTGGCCCGCGCCTACATTGGGCTTTCATCTGGCGGGGCGGGTTTTGTACAAAGCGGATCTGTTAGTTGCTAATTTAGTTGGTAATTTTTGGCTTTTTCTCGCGCCTGGGACTATTGTCCCAAGCGCTGTCTAACTGCTACTGAGATTCAGCATTTGGTTAGACAAATACAATTACTATATTATGACGTTCTGGTTTCACAATCAAGTATTTTTCTCAAATTATATATGACAATTTCTAATAACTTAGAACTGTTAAATAGAGTTTAGTTATTTCAACATATTAATATCTAAACCCAGGAGATCTTCGGGTCGATCGATATCTGCAAGAGTGGGAAGATAAGCAATATTGAGGTCGAGTTTTTTGGCGATCGCCCGCGTACAAGCCAATACTTGACTGGTTCCCCAGTGAATGCCACCGAACAATTCCGGTATCGATCGCCGCAGCCCGATCAGATAATAACCTCCGTCTTTTGCCGGGCCCAAAACTAAATCGTGCTGACTCAATTCCTCAAAAGCTTGTGCCATGATTTCTGCTTTCAAACCCGGACAATCAGTGCCGATAATTGCAGTTTTATCCACCCCTGAATTAAAAGAGTTTTGAAAAGCTGCTGTCATTCTTGCGCCCAAATCGCCGTCTATTTGATTTTGACAAATAATATCAGTTCCCAACCACTCTTGCATCAGTTGTTGGCTGCCGCCGGTTCGGTGAATTTCTACCGATAATTGGCGGAATTTTTGGAGAGAGAGCGCGCAGGCGATCGTCCGTTGGGCCATCAAGCGGTGAAGGTTGGCAGCGCCTGTTTTTCCCAGCACCGGAATTAGTCGAGTTTTGGTTGTTCCCGGTTCGGGATAGCGGGTGAAAACAATCAGTTTTTCTAAAATCATCGATTGTCCATAATTTTTAAAGAAATGACCTAATGCAGTGCTGGACGCACGCGGGGCTAAAAACCCGGTTTCTGTGGCGAGCATCCGCAATTTTTCGGAGAAACCGGTTTTTTCGCGTCCATGATTACTAATTTAATCCGTGGATTCAACCCATCCTAAAATACTGTCAACTGTCAACTGACAACTGTCAACTGTCAACCGTTAGCTCATTTCTAGCATTCGTTGGATCGGCTGCAAAGCTGCTAGTTGAATATCTAGGGGCATGGTAATTTCAGGGGTTTGATTTTTCATAGCTAGATACAATTTTTCCAAGGTATTTAATCTCATGTGCGGGCATTCGTTGCAAGCACAACTATTATTGTTGGGAGGAGCGGGGATGAAGCGTTTGTGCGGAGCTTGCTTTTGCATTTGGTGAATGATTCCCGGTTCAGTCGCGACAATAAAAGCTTGGCTGGAACTGGCTTGAGAATATTTGAGCAAAGCGGTGGTGGAGCCGATGTAATTGGCGTGGCGCAGCACGGGAGGTTCGCATTCTGGGTGGGCAATTATTTCGGCTTCGGGATTTTCGATTTTGAGTTGAACTATCTTTTTTTCTGAGAAGTTTTCGTGGACGATGCAGGCTCCTTGCCAGATTTCCATGTTTCTGCCGGTTTGTTCCATGACGTAGCGGCCGAGATTGCGATCGGGCCCAAAAATTATCGGCTGATTTTCGGGAATTTGGTTGACAATTTTAACCGCGTTAGAACTGGTGCAAATTATATCGCTCATTGCCTTAATTGCGGCGGTACAATTAATGTAGGAAATTACTAAATGTCCTGGTCGATCGGCTTTGAAAGCTGCAAAGGCTTCGGGAGGGCAACTGTCGGCGAGGGAACACCCAGCATTTAAGTCGGGCAACAATACTAATTTGTCGGGATTGAGAATTTTTGCGGTTTCAGCCATGAAATGAACTCCGGCAAAAACTATGACATCGGCGCTGGTGTTGGCGGCTTTGCGGGCAAGTTCTAGGGAGTCGCCAATGAAGTCTGCGATGTCTTGAATCTCGGAGTCTTGGTAATAGTGGGCGAGAATGACGGCGTTTAACTCTTGTTTGAGGGCGTTAATGGCTGCAAACAAGTCGTGGGGCAGTCGGGTTTGAGTAAAGTTCGGAGCAGGTGCGGTGGTAAACACAGTTAGAATATTCCGGGGAAGGTGCGGGCTGGACTCAAGTGTATTTTGAATTATAGTTGAATTCACCAAAAACGGTGGGCAGTTGGGCCAGAGGTAGAAAATTTGCCATAGGTTAACCGACTGACTGGCAATGGGAGCAAGATTTTGCGATCCAAGGGTGGACTCAGCTAAGTTTTTACCTGACTCTAATTAGACTGAAAGCTTTATCCCGCAAGATATTCACAGGTAAATGACTACCTTGAGCCACGAGTATTTTGAGTAGCCTCTATTGACATCCTTTATTTACATCGTTTACTGTAATCAGTATACGATGTAAAGTGGTTGGTTTTATACATCTATGTACTTTGAAGACGATCGCCAGTGGGAGGGAACTGCTGAGTTTCTGACAAAAGAACTAAAACGACGGATTGAGCAGCTTGGGCTATCTGTGGAACCACCAGCCTTACGAACTGTGCGATCGTGGAGATCCAAGCAACTCCTGTCACAGCCGAAAGGTCAAGAATTTCGGTTTCGGCAGATTTTAGAAGGACTGGCAACAGCACTTTTGCTCAAGAAAGGCTGGACACTGGCCGCGATCGCGCAAGTTTTACCCTCATTCCCCGACGCAACATTGGAGCAACAAATTCTTGCCGAGGCTGATCGTCAAGACCCAACCTGGTTGCCACAAATGCAAACAACGACATTGCCATTACCCACAGGACACGCCAGCACGATCGATCTGGCTGAAGATACTGTTATATTGCTGGCCCAGGGAATTCTGCGACAATACACAAGAATTCTCAATCGAGACATCGTTCGCCAAGACGATGATAGTATGCCATCGGAACTTTATCGGGCTATGTGCAAGTTGGGCAGGCTGTATATCGAATCCGGACAAAGCGATCGCGCCGCTTGCGTGCATACGGTTTTGGAACGTGCTAGATATCCCCTCAATAAGTGGGAATTAGATATTTTTTGTCACGCCGATTTTGACTCTGGTCAAGTAATTCTCATCGATCCAGACTTGCGAGTGCCAACCCCAGATTGTGCAGTAATTGCCAACAGTAAAGGCACTTTTGGCGAAGATAATATCATCGAACACCGCCTGTACCAACGGTTGCGCGACGCAACTGAACGATTGGGAATTCGCCGCCAGCACAAAGCTTATACGGCTTTGCGATCGCTATTTGGCCGCCGATCGCTCATCGGAGAACACCAACTCTTAGAGTATTTACGTGATAACGATTTAACCCCTTTACAGGGAATGATTGTTGACACCTTTTTTGATAGCGTGCCGGATGTCTGGTTAATTGACGGACACGCTCATCGCTGCGCGTATTGCGGTACGCTGATGCGCCCCTATCCCAATAAAGAACTTTTTCCCGATGGGCGATGTCCGATTCGCCAATGCCTCGGTCACAACTCCTCAACAGCAAAAGTTTCGGAGAAATTAGACCCAAACCAAGACCGATTGCTGATTGCCCAACCGCAAATTTTAACCTATTGGACTGGGCCGGCGATCGACGAATTAGCAATTTTTAAGGCTGCCATAAAAAACGGACTAGATGCCGAACTTTACCCAGAATCAGACCTATGCGATGTAGCAATTAACGGTCGCAATATTGGTATTGATGCTAAGTCATACACCAGTCCTGTCTCCCTTGCTTTGCGCCTCAACCGCACTGGCATCGGAGGGCTGATTCACTACCGCCGCCGCATCATTGCCGTCAGCGACCAATTAATTGAGGAGCGGCCCGATTACCTCTCTACTTTCCAGTCAGCGATCGATAAAAAAGGCGATCCTGCTACTCTCGAAATTCTGTCTGTTTCACAAGTCATACAGTTGTTAAAGAAAATCAAATATGAGAATTAAACCAGATTTCTGGACGGGAATAGATCGCATTTGCTGGCTGTGTGTCTTGATGGCAGAATTTATTGAGACTAATTCCCTAGAATATGCCCCTTTAACGATATCGGGAATGGCGAGTATCATCAATGCACCCGCGTTGACAAAAGCCCGCCAAGCCATTTTCAATATGCGCCTGATGTCGCTGGCTTACGTGACAGAACAGTCAGTGAAACACGCCGTTGCTATTTATAACGATCGCCACTACCGCAACAAAACTCAAGGAACCTATAAAATTAACTTAGAAACACTTCACTTTCAACGCACAGACCCCCTAGAAGACCCTTTAATTGCCCAAGCACGTCAAATTCTGGGCCAGCCTTTGGCACACCAATTTTACAGCGCCACCTTTGCCGATCCCCGCCAGCAAATGGCCGTTGCTTTAGGTGAAGAAACAACAGCCGCGAGAGTGCCAATTGGGCCGATCGCAGCCCCACTTGCGCCGCGCCGCACCCATTCCCTCGATCGCCTGCCGAAAGCAAAAATCCGCATTCCCCTTGCGGAACTGTACGAGTTAGCAGTTGAGATGGATGAACGCGAAGCAAATCACCCTGAAAAAAGACGGGGTAGCTGGGTACAACGGTTTGAACATTTTGCAATTAAAGTGCCAGAAATTGGTCAGGGTTTGCGGGAAGAAACAGTCATCGAATTAGAAGGCATCAAGCACTTAATTGGACTGCCTGGATCGGGCAAAACAACTTTGCTCGTATTGATAGCTGTATGGTTGGGAAAACGCGGTTATAAAGCGATGTTTGTGTTTCCCTCTATTGAAGTTGCCAGACAGTACATGGCAGAACTAGCATTTCACGAAATTAAAGTGGGAATGCTAGTCGGTCAAAGCGATGGAACTCGTCGCCGACACGCTAACAATATTGCCGAGGCGATCGCAGCATCAGGGGGAAATGGCGGCTTTGCCTATAGTTTGGAACAGGCAGAAGTTTTTGGCTTAAATTGCGTCTTACCTGCGTTTTCTACTGCTGATACTTCGATGTGGGGATTTGGTTATGCACCCTGCAAGGAAATTTTACAAAGCGGTGGCAAAAAAGGGCAAATGAAAAAGTATCTTTGTCCGGTTTGGACGATGTGCGGCCGCCACAAAGCACCCCGCGATTTGCTAGATGCCGATATTTGGGTCGGCCACGTTCTCTCAATGGATACTGAAGTACCACCCCATGCCATTCGCGATCGCATTCGTTATTTTGAATTAATTGCCCGGACATTTGATGTCGTAGTTTTTGACGAAGCAGATATGGTGCAATCAACTCTGGATGCTTACGGTGCGGCAACTTTAAAACTTTCAGGTGCGGCAGATTCTATCCATTTAGTCATTCAAGAACAAATTCACAATCGTTTTGCTCGCGGCGAAAATTATCGATTGTTCGATCGAGATGTAGAACTTTATAGCCGCGATCTAGCAGAATTTGGCAATCACAACACATCGTTAATTACTGCCGTTCAAAATATGCCCTCATCGCCAGTCGGCAAACGCTATGAGAATCAGTTATTAACCGTTCTGAGAATAGTCAGCGATTTGTTGGATGGCTTTGAGAAAACTTCTAAACGCGATCGCCTTGACGAAGATGAAGTCAAACAGGGATTTAGCAAAAGTCGAGCCTTGAAAGAATTCTGGGAAACGGCTGCTTACCATGCTTTTTACGATCGCACGGGCATTGAACCGCACGATCGGCTAAACATGGATCTGTGCGCTCAAAGGCTGGGAATAAACGCCGACACGCTCAAACAGCAATGGGAAACTCAAATTCTTTATTTTCGTCGTTATTTAGCGGAGAATCTGATCGAACGGCGCGATAAAATAGTCAAAAAAATTGCCGAATTGTTTTTGCCTTTGTGTTTTAAGGATGGCACTGCATCAGGCGAAGCTCAGGATACGATTACCTTACTTGTTTGCGTTACTTTCGTGATTTTAGGCTATCAGCGGATCGTACCGCAAACTAGAACAATGGTAGCAGAAGGACTGATTCGGGAACCGATTGTCGAATCAACGGCAACACCGGAACTGCGACAACTGATTCCTGAGAATATTTTGGGGTCTTTTTCGGGCGTGAAATACAGTTGTGAATCGGCACAAACTACTCGCTCTCAAGCCCGAAATGTGGAACTGTCTTATATTATTTTTGTGGGCGCGCCTCGGATGTTAATGCACCGTTTTCATCAGTTATTTGAGGCAGATGGCGAACTGACAGGGCCGGCAGTTTTAATGACTTCAGCTACCTCATTTCTCGAAGCAAGTCCTGCTTATCACATTAACTCTGGGCCGGATTATCTGCTGAAACCGCGGCAAACAGAACACGCTCCCAAAAAGAGCATTTACCGCTTCAAATGGCTGCCAGATCGCGAATCGCGCGATGAACCTCTCCGATATAGCGGTGCAGGCGAACTGCGAGATCGTAATTTAAAAAAAATGGTAGACGCGCTGGTGCAAGGAGGAACCAAGAAATCTGAAATTTACAAATCCATCCTCAACTTTGACGTGCAACATGGTATTTACCGCAAAGCTGCCTTAATTGTTAACAGCTATGAACAAGCTCGGAACGTTAAGAATTTTATCAACGATTACCATCCAGAAATCGGCAAAAGAACCAAAGCAGTTGTTAATTTTCTCAAAAACGGAGAGCAACCCACTGATTTCGTTACCACGGCTCAGTGCGAGGCTTTAGGAGATGATGAAACTTGCGATATTATCATTTTTCCGATGTTGGCAATTGGTAGAGGCGTAAATATTGTTTTCACCAAAGGAGATAGGCAACTCGATGCAGCCATTGGTACAATTTATTTCCTCACCCGTCCCCACCCCACGACTGACGATACGCAACTTTTGTACAGTCTAGCCGGAAAAGCTACCCAAGAATTTGACAGTCGAGTTTTTACTGAATCCGAAGACTTGCCAGCAATTTATAATACTTGGAAACAGTCCCGAAAACTACTCTGGAAAACGGCTAATCGGCTGTTACGCGAACCTCTCATGGCTAGCCGTTTGGGTGAAGATTTATTTAAACCGTTTACGGCAAATCAGATGGTTGGGATTTTGCAAACAATTGGGCGCGGGATGCGAAATGGATGTCCCGTACAAGTTTACTTTGTCGATGCAGCTTGGGCAATTAAATCTACTAAAAATGAACCTGACTCCGGGCGGGACAGTATGCTAGTTCAGATGCGAATTATTTTAGAAGAATGCGTCAAGCATCCCGATCCAGTGATTCGAGAAATTTATCAAGAACTTTACGGTGCATTTCTGGAGCCCCTGCGGCGCATTAATGGCATAGTTTACCCGGAAAGTTTACGCGATTCAGAAGGTTTGACAGAGGAAGAAGACGATTTTAATGATTTTTCGCCTTTATTGGAGATGTAAGCATGAACGACGAAATTTTGGACGAAATTGAATTCGATCGCGACGGCGAAGTAAAGCAGTCCTGGACGCACTCAGACCAAAGAAACCGGGTTTTTTACCGAATCTACGGGCTGTAACGAAATATTTTCGTAAAAAAACCCGGTTTCTGGCCCCCATGCGTCCAGGACTATAAAGGAAACCACTATTATTGGAGATGCAACCATGAACGACGACATTTTTGACGAAATCGAATCCGATGATGACGAAGAAACTGAAGCTACTGTGGTTTCAGACACTCTTTACATTCCTCTTGCGAATAAGAGTCTGAAAGAAATTACCCTAGCTTTTACCGTGCCAGATAATATCGAGCCAGTAACAGTCAAAGGCTTGACACTAGGTTGGACAAAATCTGCTTTACATGAGCTTTCAACTATCCAAAAAGCTGCTTGCAAGGGCGATTCAGCCATCAAAAATCTCCCTTATGCCTCGCTGCGAGGTTTGTTAGAAGTAGGACTTGACAGTGCCGCACGGATTCAGTCAAATGTAGGTTTGAGTAACTATTCGTTGAATTCTAAAAGTGTAAATGAGCCGGAACCATTTGCTTACTTAAATTCCGAAAGTACACAAGATATCCAGAAAGCGTTACGCCCAATTATCAACGAGTGGATAACAAATTTCCTAAAACCTTTTGCTGAAAAAGAAGATGGGCTAGTGGAAGTTATCGACCGTTTGGAAGATTTGCACGATCGAAAGGAGTTGTTAACAATTACTCCGTCTGAGTCTCAAGTTTTACCTTGGAAATGGAATCCAAATACAGGAACTACAAAACACAGCAACAATTATGATTATCGCGTGTTAGTCGATTATGCAGCTCGTGCGATCGCCGGAAAAGAGATTTTTCAGGGGCTAGGAACAATGAAGCGGGTTATTTCCAGCAGTGGTAGCCTCACAACTGGGATGGCAGAATTGATTACCGATCCCATTACTCTACCCGACACTACAGGAACATTCAGTCTGGTGGTACGCTTAGAAGTTGTAACCTATCCTTCTTTGCACCAGCCTTTATTGAAGATAGATGTTTCCAAACGCCGCTGGTTAAGTGGGTTACAACCTGCACGCTATAACTCAGCAAATATTAGCGGCTTTGTCTTTTCTGATGATTATAGCGATCGCACCTTTCGCTACACGGTGCTTTCCGATTCCGAAAAACCTGAGAAAAATCAACCCGACAAAAAGAAAAATTGGTTTTGGGCGATCGATAAAGATTTTGAAGCCTTGCGCGGCAAGCTAAAACTCCCGCTGAAAACCCCTAACGGTCAAAATATTGATGGTTCCCAAATTGCTTTGGGGAAAGCTTCAACGGATAGCTGTAAAGTAGTATTAACTTACCGCAACCGACTGCAAGAAGGAAAACACGGAATTGATGCTGGTGTACCGGAAATTGATAAATTAGAAGCTTTTGAGGCGATAGCCACAATTCTTGAACCTATCGGTTTTAAAGCTTTTGATAATTACTATCCTGTAAAATTTAAGAGAGGTGAAAGCCACAAATTAGATGATACAGCTTCACGCATGATTAATTTGCCTACTCTGTTAGGTGCTGCTTTAGAAGTTCTCGAAAAAGACGACTGCTATGATTTGACTCCCAAATATCTAGAAAGCTTTGAGGACAATGAGTTAAACAGCTTGCTCACTAAACACCTTGATACCAATTTAGATAATATTGCAAAAGGCAGAAAAGCCCTTAAATTGGTTTGTCAATTAAAAGAACTCAAGGCGATGATTCAGGCAAACCAGGAAGCTATGCGTCGGCTATATCCTAACGAAAGACTGTTGCTTGTTGTCTTTTACGAAGAACAATGCCAAACCGAAGTGAAACTGCTGCAAGCAATGATTCCAGTTCTCTGGGGTGATGCGATCGAACTCATGGCTAATCGTTTGCCAGCAAACACTCACGGGCCGAGAGAGTCATTGCCAGGTGCAAATTTGAAAGCGAAAGAGCGATCGCAAAACCGCATAAAAGCCTGGGAGTCGATCGTCCAACAACTTGCTTTACGCAAACAGCGAACTTTTTGCCTGGTAATGGCACGGGAATGGTATCCAGACAACAAACATGACGATTCGGTGAATAAACCCTCATCCCGTCAAGCACTGGCTAAAATCGCTGGTTCTTGCGTGCAGTTTCTGCTACCGATTGAAAAAAGTAAGGACAAAAATATTCTCAACCTCGATAATTTTTCCCATCGAGTGCAAGCGGCTCTAAAAGACTTACTTTGGGCTCATTCTGGCCGCATTGATGATGTCAAAGAAAAGGTTGACAAATGGCTAAAAGATACTCCTCAAGAAGCCAGACCAAAAGAAATTATTGGGATTACGATCGTCCGCAAACAGAAAGGTCGCACTCGCGGCTCTATTGAGAAGACATTTTTACCAGTTGCTATGCGTCTCAACGTGGAGACAGGCGAGTGCGAACTGTGCTGTGCTTATGATAGGAATAGTTTACAAATCAGTCCTTGGAGCAAGTTTTCTGATGCGATCGCCTTCATTTCCCAAATCTCCCCCGTGAAACTGGCTGACAAAGAAGATGTGCGTCGGAATCGTTTCATGGAATTTGTCAAGCAGATTATTTCCAATTCTGTAGAGGAGGGAAATCAACCATTAGTTACGATCGATTCTTCCAACTGCGTGAAACTTTGGTCTTGGCTTGCCGATTCTAAAATGAATGCAAATCAGATTAATTTTGAAACCCAGTCGGGAAGCCCCTTGCACGAACATATGGAGCAAGAATGGAAAGGCGCGCGGATAATTCGGATTCGCCAAGACCTCGCCCCTGGAATTATCGATAAAAAAGTCCGATATTTAACAGAAACTTCTCTGGAAGATACGCGGACAAAAAAAGAACTGACTTCAACCCTTGAAATTCCTTCAGCCTCTAGTGTAAAGGGATTATTTCGACTAAGCGCAACTAATCAAACGGGTTGTGTTGCTTATCTATCTGTACGAAATGAAAAACCAGGTAAATTACGCGGTCAAAGTTGCTATCGCTCAACAAAAATTAACGTAGGTGCCAAGAAAGCTGATGATTCTCAAGACAAACTTTTAAATAATGCTGATTTAAAAGTTGACGAAGCTGCCAAGAAATCTGATGAGTCCAAAGGCAAATTTTTAAATAAAGCTAAATTAAAAGTTGACCAAATCGCAAGCAAACCGCCGTTTTTGGGTCAGTGGACAACTCCCAATCCCCTTGAGATTGTTGTTACCTTGCGACAAGAAAATGACAATCCCGATCGCCTTGCTGCACTGGTTGAATCTCTGCGCTATGGTTTCGGTCACTACAGCGACTGGTCGAGCTTACCGGCCACCCTGTTCTTCGAGCGTGTCGTGCGAGATTACATCAGCGAATTTGCAATTGAAGATGAAGAAAGGTCGGGGGAACCTGATAGGGAGGAATAATTCAGTCTAGGGGTTCTGTCCCGACTCGCTTGAGTTTTATGGCGTTGGAGTCGGTGATTAACGGGCTTAACTTCAGGCCAATCGCTTCTCATGTCAAAGGGGGAGAGAATTTTTGCGCCCTGGAGTGAAAGATGAAGAAAGCTGAGCAAATCTCAAATCTCCAATCTCAAATCTCCAATTCCCTGGGAGAGGCTGCACTGTATAATTAGTGAAGGCTGGATTTGCCGAAAATTGGTAAGTTTAGTAGGAATTTTTAAGCGGTAAGGGATCGAACGAACGAACGCAAATCACATGAATGAGGCTAAATCTATCAAAATTGCGGTGGTTGGGGATGTTCACGATCGCTGGGAACCTGAAGACGGCGAGGCCCTGAAGCATCTGGGCGTTGATTTGGTGCTGTTTGTGGGGGATTTTGGCAATGAGTCGGTGGAGGTGGTGCGGGCGATCGCCCAATTGGACATTCCGAAAGCAGCGGTGTTTGGGAACCACGACGCTTGGTACACGGCGACAGAGTGGGGCCGCAGTCAGTGTCCTTACGATCGCACTCAAGAAAATTGGGTAAAACAGCAGTTAGATTTAATGGGAGAAGCTCACGTCGGTTACTCTAAGCGTGATTTTCCAGAATTGGGCGTAACTGTGGTGGGAAGCCGCCCGTTTACTTGGGGGGGCTCGGAGTGGAAGTACGGGGATTTTTACTCGGAGTGGTTTGGGGTAGAAAGTTTTGAGGAGTCGGCGCGGCGCATAGCAGGGGCGGCAGCGGATGCCGATTGCGAAAATGTGATTTTTTTGGGTCACACGGGTCCGACGGGCTTAGGAGAGGCTCCTGAAGACCCCTGCGGGCGAGATTGGAAGCCGCTGGGAGGGGATTGGGGCGACCCGGATTTTGCGGAGGCGATCGATCGAACTCGGAGTTCTGGGAAGCACATACCTCTGGTAACTTTTGGTCATATGCACCACAAACTGCGGCACACGAAGCACGAGTTGCGGAAGTCGCTGGAGGTGAGTGCGGAGGGTACAGTTTATTTGAATGCGGCCAGCGTACCGCGAATTGTGGAGAGAGAGTGCTCGAAATTGCGGAATTTCTCGATCGTCCTGCTGGAAAATGGAGCCGTGTCGGAAGTGTCTCTGGTATGGGTAGGCGAAGATTTCGGGGTAGAAAGAGAACAAATTCTTTATCGGCGCACTGAATCTGCAGCTATTTGTAGTTAGAGACATTTGCTGGTATGATAAAATTTATGCGCCGGGAGAGGTGGCAGAGTGGTCGAATGCGCTCGGCTTGAAACCGAGTGTGGCAGTGATGTCACCGTGGGTTCAAATCCCACCCTCTCCGTTTAACAATTCTCTTGTCCGTTAAGGGTTTCAGATTCTCTCTCCCCTCAAGAGTTCGCTTTTGTGCTCATCTTTCGCTCACTCTTGGTATTTCGCAACAAAAAAACACCCCCGCAGGGGTGCTGTTGCTTACCAGGTAAATTTTCTAGCCAACTGACTTAACTAAACCCTTCCTCATCCGCCGGGTCGCCGTAGGGGTCTTCGCTGGCCGGACTCACATTGCCGAACATTCCAGCATCCGCTACGTAGTCTGCGGGGTCGCCGTAGGGGTCTTCGCTGGCCGGAGTCAGGTTGCCGAACTGTCCGTAGTCTGTACCGGCGTAGTCTGCGGGGTCGCCGTAGGGGTCTTGGCTGGCTGGAGTCAGGTTGCCGTACTCTCCAGAACCGGCGTAGTCTGCGGGGTCGCCGTAGGGGTCTTGGCTGGCTGGAGTCAGGTTGCCGTACTCTCCGTACTCAGCCGGGTCGCCGTAGGGGTCTTGGCTGGCTGGAGTCAGGTTGCCGTACTGTCCGGCATTGGAGGCATCTTGGTAATTGCCATCAGGATCGAGTTGCTCGCTGTCTGGCCCGACGATCGCATCTTTTAACTTCCGCAAAAATCCATCTACCATGATAAAGTTCCTCTTTTTTATGTGTTGAAACACGACTGTTTTAGATTGGGCATCCCAGATTTAATTGAAAGTCAGGGAACCTGCAATCTAAAATCTCAAATGCTTAGACTACTGTGCCGGAACAGGACTTGTAGCTTCCGGCAAGGTAGTAAGGTCTCGACCGGTATTTTGGTTGTTGTACCCCTGGAATTCGCGGTAACGCACTGCCTCGGACTCCGGAACTTTAATTCCTTCAGGCGGGGGCGTTACCCAGACCGCGCGATTCTGGGCATCACGGTAGTAAACGCGACCGTTTTTGGAAAGGTAATGTTTTCCCTGCGGCCCCTTTTCTTGTTTATTTTTGTGCTGATTGTAGATGTAGTAAAGGGCTGCTGCTCCTGCTAAAGTAATCCCTACTTTTTGAGCATTGCTCAGTCCTTTTTTGGCTTGTGGGGAAGGAGTGGAGGCACGATTAGTTTGCACTCCTCCAGCGCGAGTGTTGTCAACAGGAGGCGGAGGAGCGGAATTTTGCTGGCTAGAACCGCAAGCACTCACAAAGGGAAATGTCAGCAGCGTTGTCAGCAGCAGAGCCATGAAGCGCGATCTTTGGGGTTCGGGTTTGATTGTGTTCATTGCCGCTCCGAATTGTCGGGATTATAGGTAGAGTGTGTTCTGGCGAGGTTGAGGAACCTGAGCTGCTGCCAACAGTTTTTAGAGTAAACTAATTTCTCAAAGCAATTTTGACCAAAGTAGTTGCTGAGAACTTAACAGCGCAGCTACAGTATTGCGTTTCTATATTAATTATCCTCAAGTCTCTCGAAAATTTCCTCTTTCCAGGGATATAAATAAAGTTTCTTTTATTTCAGTCCGCAGGTATATGCCACTGCGCGCCTTCGGGTAATAATAAATTCCGCTTGTGGACTGCTCAAAGCAAAGTGAAGCAGACCGAGGGGGCGAGTCCGAAACTCAAAGCAGCACTGGCGAGGGAAAGGAGGCGGGATTTATAAGTCCGGCGGTGTTTAATTTCGCCCGACTGCTTGTGGGAGATGCCTGCAATTTTAGTGTGGGAATTCTGGAGAGGTCGATCGCACTCTTGGAGAAATCTCTTAACAGCGAGAGAAAGCCGCCCAAGCTGGTCGGATATTAATGAAATCAAAGAATTTAGTTACTGCTGGATTGTCGATCGCAGTTGTATTTACTGCGGTATAATATATAACATTTTCCCAGCAACAAAACCAAGTCAAGGAATTGCTGCAAACAAAACAGTGTCCGGAATGCAATTTCAGCAATGCCAACTTACAAGGATTAGACTTGCAAGGAGTCAACTTGCAGGGAGCTAACCTAGAAGGTGCTAACTTATCAGGAGCCAAGTTGACCAATGCCAACCTCAAAAATGCCAACTTAAATAGAGCCAACCTGACGGGAGCTGATTTGGGCTGTGCTGGCATCACTTTCAACCTTGAGGCTAATGAAAAAGAAGCAAATATGGATTTTAGTGTCACCGCTGTTCCAGAACAGAATAACCCAGAAAATGCAGTAGTTGGTTTCAATATGAAAGCAACGGATCGAGGAGCCACAATGCGTTTCAACCTCATGGGATGCGCTGACTTCTCAAATGCTAGCTTGCAAGAAACTAAAATGCCCGATGGCAAAATTCATCCTTAATTGCAGCAAATACAGCAATCTGCTGTGTCATCATTTGTCAACTTCTTTTCATTCTTTCCGCTCTCTCTTTCTCTTTCTCTGCGTCCTCTGTGGCCTCTGTGGTTCATAAAAAAAAACCGTCGCCTGACTGACAGGCGGCGGTTTTTTTAAGCAACTAACAATCGCCTAAAATTAGTGAGCAGAACCGTTACCATGATACTTGTCAGTATCGTAGAATCCGTTTTTTGTGCCGAAGAACAGACAGCAAACGGTGAAAACTGCTGTCAAGACTGCTAAAACTAACTTAACGTCCATAATTTACCTGCTGTTGTTGAGTGAGTGCAAATACTCAGATTGTAGAATCTTTTTGGCTGGCGCGGCCATCTACCAGCGTAGCGCCAGATTTGCTCGGCTGTACTCTGGTGCGGCAGTTTCCTGACGGCGAGACAATTCGGGGAATTATTGTCGAAACCGAAGCTTACGGCCCGGGAGATCCCGCTTGTCACGCTTACCGAAAGCGCACTTCTCGCAATGAGGTGATGTTCGGGCCTCCGGGTATGAGCTACGTTTACTTAATCTACGGGATGTACCATTGCTTTAATGTCGTGACGGATGCAGAGGGAGTTGCTAGTGCTGTGCTGATTCGAGCTTTGCAGGTAGATGTGGTTCCCAAAGAATTCGCTGCAATTCCTGAGAAGAAGCGATCGCGCCTCGCCGCCGGGCCTGGGAAACTGTGTAAGGTACTGGGGATCGATCGAACTTTAAGCGGTTTTCCCTTGGGTGCAGGCCAACCGCTGCGGTTGGAACACCGGAGCGAGCGCTTTCAGCAAGCTGTGGAGGAGGGTACAATAAATTTTGTGCAAACTACGCGGATCGGGATTTCTCAAGGAATGGATTTGCCTTGGCGCTGGTATTTAGGGAACTGTACGGCTGTGTCACAACTCTTGTAATGTCAAAGGTATCATTGTAAATTTTGTCGCTTATCTTCGTGAAATTATGGCTTACTCTTCTGAAAACCCGATCGTACAACTCAAAAAATGCCTAAGCCTGGTTCAGGATGTTAGCACTCACACCGAAGCCAACCGGGCTTTCGAGCAATTGTGTGGGATTATCGATGCTGAAAACCCAATGGCGGCGCAACTTTTGGAGATGCTTTGGGAAGAAGCAATTATGGCGAGGCGATCGGCTTTATTTTGGCAGCAAATGAGCGATGTTGAGAAAGATATGGCTAATAGAATGATGGAAAATATGACGCAAATGCGGCAAAACTATTTGCGGTTGATGCAGGAAATGTAGGAATCGGGAATCGGGAATCGGGCATCGGGCATGGGGAAATTGAGACTCAACTCTGACGGAGTGACAGTCCCGGTCAGCTTGAGCATCTTTTCCCCTGTTTTTTCTAGCTGAGCGAGGAATTAAGGGGTAAAAATAGGTTGTCTTCGATGTGCGATCGGACTTCAGGTGAGACGTTACAACCACTGTTTAGGCATTCCATCAAAAATTTACTAGCCTGATAATACTGAACAAGCAATTCTTTTTGCGATTCTGTGAACTGCCAGTCCTGACCGATATCACGATACTGAATTATCACATCTCTTAAGTTTTTAGTCCACTCTAAACCATTGTTTAGCCACCATTCCCTAAATATCTCTCTATTTGAAATAGGTAAGTAATTTTTAAACTCTTCAATTGCTTCATTAAACTCAGAATTAGTATTTTGTTTTAGGAACTCATCGAGAGTTTTAGTGATAGCATTGAGAATAAGATCGGAATTGATAATATTAATGGCTGTATTGGTAGCAATCGCTCTACTAATAGCAATAGCACTTATATAGTCGATAGAAATGTCTAGGTCAGTTCTAGTGTTGATATCAATATCCAAGCCAGTGGCAATAGTGTTAGTGGTAGTAACCTCAATAAGGCTACCAATAGCGCCGCCAACAGCACAGTCTGGGTCGCTGGCCATAGCAATAGCGCGAGCGCGGGTAAGGTAAAAAAGACGAACGGCTGCTGGTTTGTAAGAAACATTCACTGAATTCGATTTTTTACTTACCCACCTGAGAAATGCCTGGAGTTTTTTATCAGTAGTGATGAGCATATCAACTTGTTGCTTCATTAGTTGAAATAAACTATCTGCTGCAGACAATTTATTAGAAGCCTCCAAAAATACTTGTCGCCACCGTGGTTCAGTTATGTGAAGGACGAGTTGCTGACAACCCTGTTGAGAGCTTACCAATTCTTCGGCACTCAAATACTCTTGAAATATTTGATGAGAAAAAAAGGATTTTTTCCAGGTTCTTTTTACCAATAAGTCAGAGACAAGTTCAATATCACTTAAATCATCTGAAGGAGAGAATGCGATCAATTTCTTACCATCAACGGCATCAAATACCTGTATTTTGTATCCAATTTGTTCTAACCATTCAGGAATATCCCGCCAATTTTTTAGCGTCTTGGGTTGTCGTTTTGTCAGTTGTTCTACATACCGATATATTGTCTTGCAGAGGTCAGCTTCCACTCCTCTAGAATTTTTATATAGCTTTTCAGATATTTCAGCAGGACTATAACCACACAGTAATCCACGCAGATGTTTCTTTTCTATTTCTGTGAGTTCCCGTTTCATGTGAGGCGCAAACTCTCGCTTGGCAACAGCTAAGTCTTTGTATAACTTTTGCAGATCCCAATTAGTTGCGGCTTCGGCAAATAAGTCTTCGGATGAATCTGGAGTGCGTACCATCATTACCACACGATCGAGTCCCTAACAGATAATCCTAACAAATTTCCTAACCTTTGTTTGGAACCAACTAGGTATGGGAGTGTAAAGCTATATATGTAGTGATTCAAAAGTCTAAAAGATATGACCAGACAGCAATCCAACCATCAGCAGCTATCTCTTTGCATAGACAAGCCAATCTCCACCTTGATCAAAGACCTCAAAGTGTCTCGTCATCCACTCGTTATGGATGCTACCAACAAACTTGAAGAAGCCCTACGCCTCTTGCAATATATCCAGGATGCTGGAGTAGTCAAATCGACGACAACAAAAACAGCTATTTACGAACTCCTGACCAAAGTTTAACGAAACTCACGTCATCTAGTGGGTGTGCATCTTGCGAGCCTCACTTTACACAGGACTTATGCAGGAACACTATATATAGTGTTCCTGCATAAATACGAACGCTAATAATTGATCCAAGCTATTTGCCCGATCGCAATTACCAACTTTTCCTATTTCATTAAAGCAGCGCCGCAGTTGTAAAGTTCCCGCGCGTAATCAGTCCAAGTTCCCTGTCCCCAATAGCGAAAACAGCTTGTTTGCAGCAACAAATTGTACAGCAAAGCTTGCTGGTATTCAAACTGCTTGGTAACGGTGGCATCTTGCTGCAACAGCGCATCGTACTTTTTGTGAAATGCAGCGCTGAGTAGATTCATCGGTTCCAAAACATTTTCGTAGCCTTTCACCCAACTCAAATCGTTAGTCCAAGAAGCACCATCCATGTGAAAATTATGGTCTGTTTGCTTGAGTTGGGCGATCGCACTTTCCACTTTTTCCGGCGTCGCACTATCAGCATCGACTAGATGCCAGATTTTGTGCTGGTTAACCCCTTGACAAATGGGATAATCATCAGGATTAACACCCGCCGCTTCAATTATCTCCAAATATTCAGTGCCGTTTAAACCGACAACGCCGGATTTTCCCCCGCCTTGTTCGCGGTTTTCGTGCCAAGCTTTGACAAAAGCGCTGGGAAATTCATTCATCATCACGCCGCCATTTTCGCCGTCGGCAATTTGAGTAACTAAAGAAGGGACTGTGATATTGCCAATTTGCTGTTTATTGCGTCCTTTGGCTTCGTAATAAGGCTGCATTTGACCGACCAATTTCGTATCTGAACCTTGGGTTTTAATCAAAGCAGTAATACTGATTGTTTCGCCGCGAGAATTGCGGGCAACTAAACGGTTGGGAATATATTTTTGGTCTTGCGACAATCCCGAACCGTCTGGATTTTCTACAGAATGTTCTTGCACCATCAGCCAGCGATAGCCGCATTCTTTCAAAGCTTTGATGTATTCGTAAAGTGTATCTGGGTGATTGGGAAAGTGCATTTCTGGGGGCGAAAAACCTTTGACGCGCTTCAGGGCATCAATGCCAAAGATAGCGGCAAAATGATGTTGCCATGCTTGAATTTGGAGTTTGATGTCGGGAATGGGAGTTGAGGGAATGACGGCGTGACTCCACATTGTCCCCAGCCATTCTACGTGAGGTTGATATTGAGGATCGCAGGTAATCCGCTTGAGATTATCAAAGATATCGTCGCGTCCCATTTGGCGCAATCCCCACAATAAGTTGCCCGAATAGTCGAGCATAATTCGCGGGTTGCAGCCTTCGGCAATCAGTTGGGGGATAAATTCTCCCATGCGAGAATAGCACCAAGCAAAGACTGCGGCGTTGTGGTTGTCTCCTTGGTTGGGATGTTCAAACATATGCTGGAGATTGCCGATCAGTTCGCCGTTTGCACCCGCAGGAATGGTGGGTTGGTGCATATGCAGGGCGCAGGCGAATCCGGCTTGAATATTTTCCAGGCGCAGATTTGTGGTAGGTAGAAAGATTGGTTCGTTGCTATTGGCTGCGGCATTAATTTCTGCTTCGGAGCCGCAAATATGGGGTAATCCTGAGTTGATTTCTTGTAAAATGGGTAAATTGGGAGATTGTGCGATCGCAGGCATAAATTTTTCTCAACAATTGTGGAGGGGCGCTGTCTGCTATTGCTAAGATAGCTAGATACTTTAACAGTAGCAGAGGATGTCTGCAAAAGATAAATTACCCAAGATAAGTCCGGGAGCGCAGAAGCTCCTAATCTTGGGTAAAATGTTTAACACATTTCACGTAAATAGGCGAGGTAAATTATGAAATACGAAATCAAGCTTTTGGAACCGACGGATTTGTGGTACGTCCAAAATAACATCAATAAAGAAACCAACAAGTTTTACCATCCAACTAAAAATATTCCGTTGGTTCAGCAAGCGGAAATTCACTTGAACAATTCGGGAGTGATTATTCAAAAAGGTGCGCTGCATTGGTGTATGGGAAAATTGACTTCCGGTGTTTATAAAACGGATAACCGTTTAAAAGATATGTGGGTATCGTTGACTACGGAAATGGACTACAACGCTCCCGTATATCAAGGAACTGGTACGGTGAAACTGGAACCGAGACAAAAAGGGAATTTCCTGCATTATACGCCGATCGAGCTTTTGGATGCAGAGCAGTGGGAATTTGATGATGGTGTATTTCAGTTTTGTTCGGACAATGTAGTTATCGGTGCTAAAAAACTGAAATTCCGACAAGTGGCTGCTTCTAATGACGGTAGGTGGAGAATTGCTGTTACAGCTTTGCGCGAGCAAAAAGCTATAGTTGTAGCTGCTACAAATTCACCGGCTAAGGTTGTCGAACTCAAACAAGGTGAAACTTTGATAGCTGATTGCGATTTGGTGAAAGGATTTACCAAGGGGATTGAAGAAGATTATCGAAAATTAGGTCATTTTGGCAAAGGCGGTGGAGAGGGTTATGTTTGGTATTATCAGGGGAAAGGTAAATTATTAGTATGTGAAAATGATGCTATGGGTTTGGGATAAGTTGTTGCATTTTTGTCGAGCGGTATGAGAATGATGAGTGGGATTTATGTAAGATAAGGAGGAAGAAACATCGCACACAAATTTGCAGGCATGAAAGTGTCTGAGATTCTCAAAGGTAAAAAAGGTAGTAGAAAACAAGCACAGCTTCCGGCAAATTCGCCAAGTTGGGAAGAATTTAGCGAAATGATATGGGAGCAAATAGAAAGAGGTGCTGAAGAAAATCTCCCCGGCTTTAAGATGGTTCGCAAATTGTTGAGCGATCGGAGATTTGATAGATGAAAAATAATGGATTTGACCAAGTAATATTATTTTTGCAAAAATTGCAAAAACAGGCTATCGATTACAGTTTAGCGCATCATCGCGATGAAGCTCTGATGGTAATTGTAGCTGTACCTGGGGAACGGTGGGAAATTGAATTTTTGAGTGATGGTTCGGTGGAGGTAGAGAAGTTTGTCAGTAATGGAGAAATTGTTGGAGAAGAAGCTTTGAGTGAGTTATTCGATCGCTATTCGGAACTAGACGAGACAAATGGCGATTTGACTCAAAAGATTGAGTTGACAAATGTGAGAAGATGAGTTATGTTTTGCGGAATTTGCGATCGAGTTGCAGCAATGCCGAAACGATATCGCCGATCGCAACCGCCGCAAATTCGGCTTCTGGGAGCCCGATCGCCCTGTATTCCCAATGGCCTACTTGCTTATTTGGCGAGAAACCATATACTTTGTCATGTTAAGAAAATATCTTTTTGATTCATCCAGGAGCGACAAAAAAAAATGTACATAGTACAAATTGCCTCAGAGTGCGCCCCCGTCATCAAAGCAGGGGGTTTGGGCGACGTAGTTTACGGCTTGAGTCGGGAGTTACAGAATTCCGGCCACTGCGTCGAGATTATTCTACCGAAGTACGACTGCATGAGGTACGACCACATTTGGGGACTTCACGAGGCCTACCGGGATTTGGCTGTGCCCTGGTACGGCGGCGAAATCCTCTGCGATGTGTTGTGCGGCTGGGTGCACGGGCAGTTGTGTTTTTTCATCGAACCTCGCTCTCAAGATAACTTTTTTAATCGCGGCTGTTATTACGGGTGCAATGACGACAATATGCGGTTTGCATTTTTCAGCAAAGCCGCTTTGGAATTTTTGCTCAGAAGCAACAAACGTCCCGATGTGATTCACTGTCATGATTGGCAAACTGGTTTGGTGCCAGTCTTGCTGTTTGAAATTTACAAATACAATTGGATGGAATATCAGCGAGTCTGCTATACCATTCACAATTTCAAACATCAAGGCATGGGAGGTAGCGATATTTTGCAAGCAACGGGTTTGCACAGACCGGATTATTATTTTGATTACGATCGCCTCCGAGATAACTTTAACCCTTTTGCTATCAACTTTATGAAAGGTGGGATTGTTTACTCGAACTTTGTCACCACAGTTTCGCCGCACCACGCTTGGGAAGCTCATATGGGCGAGTGTGGCTACGGTTTGGGCCACACATTGCATTTATATCAAGAGAAGTTTCGCGGGGTGCTCAACGGCATTGATTATGATGTCTGGAATCCCGATGGCGATCGCTATATTCCTCACCACTACAATCAGGAGGATTTGGCAGGAAAAGCCAAAACAAAAAAAGCTTTGCGCGATCGGCTGTTACTGCGCGATGCTGACAAGCCTATTATTACCTTTATCGGTCGTTTGGACGACCAAAAAGGCGTTCATCTCGTCCACCATGCAATTTATTACTCTCTGAGTAAGGGAGCGCAATTCGTGCTTTTGGGTTCCGCGACGGAAGCGGGAATTAACGCGCATTTCCAGCACGAAAGACAGTTTTTAAATGATAATCCAGACTGCCATTTAGAACTAGGTTTTAATGAGGAACTGTCGCACTTAATTTACGCCGGTGGGGATATGATTGTGGTTCCCAGTAATTACGAACCCTGCGGGCTGACTCAGATGATCGGGTTGAGGTACGGCACTGTTCCTGTGGTGCGGGGAGTTGGCGGTTTGGTGAATACTGTGTTCGATCGAGATTACGACACCCGCCACCTACCGGAAGAACGCAACGGTTACGTGTTTTACCAAAGCGACTACTACGCTTTAGAGTCGGCGCTCGATCGCGCGATCGGATTGTGGTATGACTATCATGATGAATTTGAAAAACTCATGCTTCAAGGCATGAATTGTGACAATTCGTGGAACTATCCAGCTAAAGACTATGTGGAAATTTACGAGCTAATTAGACACAAATAATCCGTAAGCTGTTCAGCATTTAAATAGAATGTCAACAAACAATCTAAGTCTTGTGGGGTGGGCGTCTCGCCCGCCCTGAATATGCAATTTAAATGCCTGACAGCTTAGGATCTCAGATGCTGCACCATTGTCAAGAACGGGCTCTGGGGCCCGTTCCACAAAGAATGAGTTTTCTCGCTTCACAGGCCGTCCAGCCTGTTCATAAAAGGCTTATTGAGAATGGTGCAACATCTCAGATGAAATTGTTGTGGGGAGTAGGGGTTGGGCGTCCCGCCCGCCCGAAAAATACAACGCAAGATGCCCGACAGCTTATAAAAAAGTCTTTGCGTAAAAAAAAATTGCCGGTTGAGCGAAGTCGAGACCGGATTTCTGACCACGAATTTCAAAGGTGGTACCCGCCACGTGATTTATCCGTGGAATCAATCCAAAATCGAAAATCGAAAATCCTCAAGAAAGAGCATTTATCCGTGGGGTCGCCTCTAAAATCTAAAATCTAAAATCTAAAATCGATTGACCAGCAGTGCGTCAGCCCTAAAATAGTTACGATCTCGATCATCAAATAAGAATTACTTGCATTAATATAGTAAAGCACTGACTATAGATGGCTGTAGAGAGACCATCGTGTCAATTACCAGATGAAAAAATCTATCATTATAGAACAATGAGCATTTCTCGGCGTATTTTTCTTGCCAGCGGTACAGCAATGGCTGTCGTGGCCGTGGGGGAACTAAGCAAAAAAGCCCCTGTCGCAGCCCAAACCGGGACTCTCAACCTTTATTCAGCACGTCACTACGACACTGATAATGAGTTGTACCAAAGCTTCACCAAAAAAACTGGGATCAAGGTTAACCTCGTTGAGGCGGATGCTGACCAACTAATTGAACGGATCAGAAGTGAAGGTGCAAATAGCCCTGCTGATGTTTTTATCACGGTGGATGGTGGGCGTTTGTGGCGGGCAAAACAAGCAGGTATTCTGCAACCTGTTTCTTCAACAATCCTGACATCGGCAATTCCAGCAAGTTTGCGAGATCCTCAAGGTTTCTGGTTTGGTCTATCGCGCCGGGCACGGGTGATTGTTTATAACAAAAGCAAGGTGAACCCGACCCAATTGTCAACCTATGAGGCGCTGACAGAACCTCGGTGGAAAGGCAAAGTTTTAGTGCGATCGTCCACTAATATCTATAATCAGTCTCTGGTTGGGGCTATGTTAGCGGTTCATGGAGCTCAAAAAACAGAAGCTTGGGCACGAGGATTGGTGGCTAATTTTGCGCGTCCTCCAGAGGGAAATGATACGGCGCAAATCAAGGCTGTTGCTGATGGGGTAGGCGATATTGCCATTGTTAATACCTATTATGTAGCTCGCTTAATGAAATCGAAAGATCCAGCAGAAAAAGCGATCGCGGCGAAAGTAGGTGTATTTTTCCCGAACCAGCGCGATCGCGGTACCCACGTCAATATTAGTGGTGGAGGTGTAGTCAAAACCTCCCGTAACAAAGCAGGCGCGACCAAATTCTTGGAACACTTAGCCAGTCGCGAAGCGCAACAAATTTTTGCTAGGAGTAATAACGAATACCCTGTGATTTCAGGTGTGGCGATCGATCCTGTAGTGGCAAGTTTTGGTACATTCAAATCTGACCCTCTCAACCCTGATGTGTTTGGGAAAAATAACCCCGAAGCTTTAAAGGTTGCCGATCGGGCAGGATGGAAATAGAGGCTTTTTGAACAAGAAGCTACTCTTTGTGATTCGGCGGTTGAAACCGCCGAATCCCATAAACTTTAATTTTTAATTTTACCATCCGGCATGATAGCGCCTTTCAGGTTGGCCCCTTTCAGGTTTGCCCCAGTCAAATCAGCACTATTTAAGTCAGTTTCACTTAAATCGGCATTACTAAGATTGGCATTATTCAGTTTTGCCCCTCGCAAAAAAGCCCCCTTGAGATTTGCATTACTCAAATCAGCATTTGTGAGATCAGCAGAAAATAAACCTGCTTTTTCCAGAGAAGCAGCTTTTAAATTTGCACCTTTGAGATTGACGCTATCGAGTAAGGCTTCATTAAGTTTGACATTTTCTAGCATAGCACCTTCCAACTTAGCACCGTTGAGATTAGCACTTGTTAAATCAATGTCACTTAACTTAGTATCAGTCAGGTCACATCCTGGACATTGCTTAGTTTTTTGTAATGTTTCGAGAGGGCTGGCCGCCTGTTTTTGGCATCCAAAGGTGACAAAAATAGTAAGCAGTAAGAAGGAGATTGTGCCAGTAGTGCGGTTAAACATTGCTAAGTTTTTATTAATCATCTTGATTTATGAAGGAAAAAGGAAGATGGAAGAAGGGTTGATACATTCTCCTGAAACCCGCCAGGGAATAAATTATTCCCTGTCTAATAGCTAAAGTCGGTTGAAACCGACATCTTGCACCATTGTCAAGAACGGGCAAGATGCCCGTTCCACAAACAGTAGATTTTCTTGTGGAACAGGCCGAAAAGCCTGTTCCTAAACAAGTAATTGAGAGTGGTGCAAGATGTGAGTTGAAACCGACTGAAATCCTAGCTGTATAGTCGTCTTCAGACGACTTTCGCTATGAGACAGGGGTTTCAACCCCTGTCGGACTATAGCTTTAAAAGAATCAATCACCTGTGCAAGCAGGGAAGAGATTTGGCGGTTATAGTGTTGAAGACTTGCGCGATCGCGCAATTTTCCAACTTAATAAAATAACCGGTAACATCCCCACTAAAACAATTGCCAAGGCTGGGCCAGAAGCTTCCGCCAATCGCTCATCTGAGGCAAGTTGATAAGTTCGCACAGCCAAGGTATCAAAGTTAAAAGGTCTAATAATTATAGTAGCAGGTAACTCTTTCATTACATCAACGAATACTAACATCATGGCCGTTAGTAAACCTCCCGTCATCATTGGTGTATGAACTGTAACTAAAGTTTGCATCGGGCTATAACCCAAACTTCTCGCCGCATCATCTAAATTAGGCTTAATTTTGCTCAAACTTGACTCTACCGCATTTAAAGAAACAGCTAGGAAGCGAACTATATAAGCAAATACCAAAGCTGCGATCGTACCACTTAACAACAAGCCTGTAGAAATCCCCAAGTTTTCACGCATCCAACTATCAAATAGATTGTCAAATTTTCCAATGGGAACCATAATCCCCACTGCAATCACAGAACCAGGTACAGCATAGCCCATTGCCGCAACTCTAGTTCCTAACTGCACTCCTAAATTAGGATATAACCGTAAGCCATAAGCCATAATCAAGGCAATAACTACGGCTAATATTGCTGTCAGTGTTGCCAAAATTAAACTATGACGGGCAAAGATCCAAAAACGTTCATCTAAAGTGACTTGCCAATTAGCTAAAGTCAACTTGCCTAAAAGACCTGCTGGCAATAAAAAACCAAAAAACAGCGGCAGGAAACAAGCCATTACCGCTAAAATTTCCCGGATTCCTTTAAGTTGATAAGTTGGTAGTTGGCGATAGCGGCTGCTAGCTTGATAATATTTAGTCCGACTTCGAGACCAGCGTTCTAGTAAAATTAAACCCAGAACAAATAATAATAGCAGGGCAGCTAATTGATTGGCAGCAATTCGTTCTCCCATGCCAAACCAAGTCCGATAAATACCTGTGGTGAATGTATCAACTCCAAAATACTGAACAGTACCATAATCGTTGAGAGTTTCCATCAAAGCCAGTGCTAAACCTGCAACAATTGCTGGTCTAGCCATTGGTAAGGCAACTGTCATAAAACTCCGCCAAGGGCTACAGCCGAGTATTCTACTAGCTTCTAGGGTACAAGTTGATTGCTCCAAAAAGGCAACTCTTGTTAATAGGTAGACGTAGGGATATAAAACTAAGATTAGCATTAAGATTGCTCCAGGGAGCGATCGCACGTTAGGAAACCAATAGTCTCCATAACTCCAGCCAAAAATATAACGCAAAGCACTTTGAACTGGGCCTGAAAATTCTAAAAAGTCTGTATAAGTATAAGCTAGCACATAAGCTGGGGCCGCTAAGGGTAACAGTAATGCCCATTCAAATACGCGACTGGCCCGAAAGCGACACATTGTTACTAGCCACGCACATCCTACCCCAATCACGACAACACCAAAGCCTACACCGATCATTAACCAAAAAGAGTTGATGATATAACGAGTTAAAACTGTATCGGTTAGATGTTGCCATGTATCTTTAGCTTCCACAAAGATACTGGATAAGACACTGAAAACTGGTATGGCGATCGGCAATGCTAAAGCAATAACCGCAAGCGTCCACCCACTAGCGGATAAACCGCGTAAGGTCGATAGCCATTGGATTGTCCTGATTCCTGTTTGCTGTAGTGATTTTTGGGAATTTTTCATCGCTAGTAAATTGTCTAGCTTGCTAGTTTATCAGTACGTGTAAACATTTGTCAAGTCTTTCTGACAATTTATATCACTAAACAGGTTTATTGTAGAATAGTAAGTTGTTGATTATTTATGGCAATAATGGCTCCACCTATAATTCTGCAGTTGGATGGTGTAACAAAACAGTATGCCCAAGCAGCATCACCTGCGGTGGCATCTGTCACCCTGACATTACATCAAGGAGATATACTGGGGTTGTTGGGGCCATCGGGTTGTGGGAAAACAACGTTGCTGCGGTTAATTGCGGGTTTTGAACAGCTACAAGCAGGGACGATCGCCCTAGCAGGGAAAACTGTAGCCAGTGTTAATATGTCAGTGCCGCCGGAACAGCGAGACATTGGTATGGTGTTTCAAGACTA
Organism: Microcoleus sp. B13-B6; assembly: GCF_036705405.1. NCBI lineage: Bacteria > Bacillati > Cyanobacteriota > Cyanophyceae > Oscillatoriales > Microcoleaceae > Microcoleus > Microcoleus sp. B13-B6. The sequence continues at coordinate 23,830 of NZ_JAUBUJ010000028.1, read as the reverse complement.
TGCACTCTTCCCCCATTTGACAGTCGCGAAAAATGTAGCTTTTGGCTTGACGCATCAAGGAAAAGAGTCAAAGCATAATATTCAGAAAGGTGTCACCGAAGCATTAGCGTTGGTGGGATTAGAAGGATTGGAAAACCGTTATCCCCATGAATTATCCGGGGGTCAGCAACAGCGAGTAGCCCTGGCCCGTGCGTTAGCCCCTAGACCTGCGATTATTTTACTAGATGAACCATTGAGTAATTTAGATGTACAAGTACGGTTAAGATTGCGTCAGGAAGTCCGCGAGATTCTCAAAGCAACGGGAACCTCTGGTGTATTTGTCACCCACGATCGCGAAGAAGCACTTTCGATTTCCGATTGGGTAGCGGTGATGCGTCAAGGCCAATTAGAACAGTTTGGCACTCCAGAGGAAGTTTATCAAGAACCTGCATCTCGATTTGTGGCTGAGTTTGTGACGCAAGCTAATTTTGTGTCTGCATCGCTGAAGCAGGATTTTTGGGAAACAGAAGTAGGTTGTTTTGCTGTTAAAGGATATTCATCTTCACAAGTTCCTTGTGATGTTTCTACTGAAGGAGAATTGATGATCCGGCAGGAAGACTTGAGTTTATACTTAGATGAAGATTCGGCTGTTGTGGTTTGCGATCGTCAGTTTTTAGGTAGAGAAAATCGTTATTGTTTAAAAACACCTTCGGGCGAAAAGTTATATGCCCTCACAACCACAGGAAATGTTTTTCCCATTGGTTCTAAAGTTCGGTTATCTTGTGGTGATAATTCTCCCTTAGCTTTCTTTGTCGGTAAGCCTAGGTCATAGCTAAGGACTAATTGCTAATAGACATCTCGCAAAAAGAATCTCAAACCGTTGCCCTATGTAGAAAAGGTTATTTGCAGCCACTCAACAGGAAGGTTACATTTTTTCCCGACAGGTGAATGCGATCGCCTGCAACTCCTTCCCCTCGCCCGCCTTATTTCCCTAAAGCCTCAAAAAATACAGCAACCACCAAGGCTAAAATCAGATCTGGATCGATCGCCAATATACCACCAACCCCGTCAGCAACAAATTCCCCTCGCTATCCCACCACCGTAACCATTGCTGAGTCTGATTTTGGTAACTGCCTTCCCATAGGGCCAAGTTTAGTTCCATAAGTTCGATCGGCTACTGAAGGTTGATTAACAGTAAGACTTTTTCTGACATTTGCTAACAATCACTTACATTTGCCTTCTGGTCTTCATGTCATATAGAATGAATTTAGCCACTCAGATGTAGGTGAAAAACCTTGGTAGTACGCAACCGCTATATAAATAAGTTGCCTCTACATTATCAAAGCAAATAATCAGATTGGCGTGGGGCTGTAAGCGATAACCAAGCTGAAGGCAAGAATATAAGTGCTTGTAGAAATTTCTACGGGCATCGGTTGATACGCCTTGGTTGAGATAGGATCTCAACTTATGTATTTGTTAGCAAATGTTAGCAAAAAAGTATCGGAAACAATATTACAACATAAAAGCCTTTCATCCCGGTGACTTTAGTCTGGGGATGAAAGGCTTTTGCACGTTTTGACCAGCCTTCAATCTTGTGGGCTTGACAGATTTAAGCTAATTTTATTCAAATGAAAGTATGTTAATTTTCGGACTTTTGTCCTTGCGATTCCGGCAGTGCAACTTCTGAATCCGGCTGAGTGAGAGCCATTTCTAGAGATTTTGCAATCTCGACTGACTCAGGAGTACGCTTAGAAAATCCCCAGATAAACATCAAGACAATACTGGAAACTAACAGCCATTGCGGAGGAACTAAATCGGGATTAATTACTTTCACCAACAACCGCATTCCCACGAACCCAACTGTGATGTAACCAGCACTTTCTAGGTGAACGAACTCATCCAGCCAGCGGATGAACAACCCGGCCATGAATCGCAGGGCAATAATTCCAATAGTAGCGCCTGTTACGACGATAAAAGTGTTGTCAGACACAGCGATCGCAGTAGTAACGCTATCCAATGAAAACGCTAAATCCGTAAAAGCAATCATGGGAATTGCTTGCCACACAGACGCAAATCTGGGCCCGTGATGTTCTCCTTCGGAGTCTGTCTCTGAAGTAAAATGTTGGAAAACAAGCCACAGCAGGTAGAGAGCACCAAGCAGCTCAAACTGCCAGTATTGGATCACCCAAGTAGCCGTTAAAATTAGGGCGATCCGCAGTACAAAAGCAATTATCAAACCCAAGTTGAGAGCTCTTTGCTGATCCTTGGCATCTTCTAAACCTTTAGAAATAGACGCCAGGGCGATCGCGTTGTCAGCCGAAAGTACAGCCTCCAAAGCCACCAAAACCAACAATAATAAAAAGCCGTCAACTCCAAAATTGGGTGAAGCGTCGAGAAATTGATCTAGCATTAACTATTTTGTGCACCTAAAATTGGCAAGGGTCGAGCGCAGCGCAAATTACCCGCTCTGTCTAACATTAGTGTCACCTTCACGTGAACTACCAGACGCTGACCACTTCATTGGTACAGCGCTGGCTTCCTGATTCAACGGGGCGGCGCGTCCAACAAAACCGAAGTTTTGCCAGATCGACTTACATCCCCTCCACAGGCAGAAGCGCTAGTTCCTAACGCCAAAATCCGCAAGGCTTCATTTCTAATGTTGAGGGCTGCATTTACATCACGGTCATGATGAGTACCACAATGTTTACAAGTCCATGCCCTAACATCAAGAGTGAGATGCTCAACTTGATTTAGGCAGGCATGACAAGTTTTTGAGCTAGGAAACCATCGATCAATCTCAATGTATTGTTTACCTTCACTTTGGGCCTTGTACTTAAGCATTGTGCAGAACATACCCCAGCCAACATCACTAATGGCTTTGGCTAAATTATGATTCTTGACCATGCCTTTGATATTGAGATTTTCTACTGCAATAACTTGGTTTTCGTTAACTATCTTGCGGGATAGCTTTTGTAGAAAATCTTCCCGGCATCGGGCAATCTTGGAGTGAACTTTTGCCACCGCCCGTCTTGCCTTTTTCCTGTTTTGACTGCCTTTCTTTTTGCGATCGAGCTTTTGTTGTTTACGTTTTAAGTTTCGTTGACGTTTGACGAAATACTTGGGATTGCCGAACTTAGAACCATCACTGGTAATCGCAAAATGAGTTAACCCTACGTCAATGCCAATAGCTTTATCTGCTGGGACTAACTCAGGCTGTTCTTTCCCATCGTCAATCAAAACAGAAACAAAATGTTTACCGTCCGGGTTGCGAGATACGGTAACGGTCTTGATATCGCCCTCAAAATCACGATGTCGCCGACAGAAAACTAAACCAATCTTAGGTAGGTTGATATAGTCACCGTCGAATTTGACATTTTGAGGGTAGCTGATCGACTGCCTGCCATGCTTGGCTTTGAACTTGGGCAGCATCGCCATCTTGTCAAAGAAGTTTTTGTAGGCAGTAGATAAATTCAATGCAACCACCTGCAAGCATTGAGAATAAGGTTCTTTTAACCATTCGTATTCTTTTTTGAGTGCAGGGAGCAAGCCTTGTATGTATGCCCTAGATAGTCCTTTGCCAGTATTCTTGTAAGTTTCTTGACATAGATTCAAAGCATAGTTCCAGAACCATCTCGCACAGCCAAAAGACTTTGCAAGCAAGACATCTTGCTCATCTGTGGGATAAATTCTGTACTTGTAAGCTTTATACATTTATCAAGGTTGCAGAATACCGATAAAATTATCATAGCGCACAAAAAGGATATTGATTCGCTCTCGCTCAATTTATTTTCGGGCTGCGTTTTCATCCCGACGCTCACCTTCGGTAGAGCGCAAGACTTCCCATTCGCATTAGTTAAATCTTAACCTAACGCGGTAGTTCTGTGCGAGGCGATCGTCCCAACAACGTCGGAAGGAAGCAGTCCCAGGAAACAAGGAAAAATTCTCCCCCTCCGACACTCAAAAACAGCGCCACTGCGCCACTGCGCTACTGCCCCACTCCTCCCCGGAGGCAGCATTTGTGTTGCAAGTTGTAACAAATGATTCCCAAAAGCGCCAATTTGTCTCAAATTAGTGAAAGCTCGTCCCCGCGAAAAGGAGTTTTGCGAATATGTCTTTAACAGATACCCAAGTCTACGTAGCGCTCGTAATTGCTTTGATTCCCGGAATCTTGGCTTTCCGGTTGTCAACTGAACTGTACAAATAGTTTCCAGACACCAGTTGCGAACTGCAAAACGCCTGCCTGACCAGTTAAATCTCTCGCATTACAGATACAGACAATTGCTGCCCCAGTGCAGTAGATTGTTTGTGTTCCGCAAGACGAGACTGCAAGGGCAGGCATTTTTATGGGAAAATTCCGTCTTAAGGCGTCACCTTTGTCTCAACAATTTTGGCTGTCAGCACCCTGACAAACAGCGGCGAGTGTGCGTTAAGCTCAGAATTTGCTCTGTTGAACTCTAAAACGTCAGTCTCAGGTATTTGAAAAAAAATTATGCAAGCGATTCAACCCACCGTTACCCCACTGCGTCCTGTAAAAAACTCCCCTCGGGTTACTCCTCGTCGCAACAGCAGCCGCCAGCGTTCCTACCCTCACCAAACCCTCGCGGCCGAAACAGGGGTCAAGTTGGCAGTCAACATGGTACTTTCAGTCTGTGCCACTTCTGCTTTGCTTCAGCTTTGGCCTCACTACCGGGCGGTGCAAGAAAAATTGCACGAAATCCAAGCTGAAGTCAATCTTACCCAAGGGCGAGTAAATCAGTCGCGATCGGACTTTAACCGCTACTTTGACCCTAGTCTTGCTAAAACTGTGATGCAAGAGCAAAGCAACCAAGCTGACCCGCAGCAGCGTCCGGTGATTTTGCAAGAAGCCGAGGTGCCCGACGCCGAGGAATCAACCCCCCAACCTTAAGGGAAGGGCTGTTTTGGGTTTGGATATCACGTCCGATGTGCATCATTCTTTTATGTCATTGGTTCGCACAGCGAACAATGACAGATGAATCTGTCGGACGTGATATCAGTTTTGAATAAAAGAGCAAAACTTAAGTGCCAAATACTTTGCTAAACTTATTCACAGTTAATCACCGAGAGGAAGTTTCATGTTTGCTGTCAAGCGGGCGCTAAAATTAAATAACAAGGAAGCGACGTTGATGGCAAAACACGCAGGATTCCGGCGCGTAGTTTTCAATTTTGGGTTGAGCCTGCGAACTCAAATGTACAGTGAGGGGAAATTTACCGACTCGAAGGTACTCAACGAAGTCAAGAAGGTTCTCACCAATCACGTCAAGAAAACGTCTGAATTTGCTTGGATGAACCAGTTGTCTAGCCGAGTTTATCAAAACGCTTTGATTGACTTAAAAGATGCTTTTAGTCGATATCGTTCGGGGAAAGCAGGTCATCCGAAGTTCGCCAGCCGCCGAGACGGTCAATCTTTTACGGTTGATTCATCTAACGGTAAAGTTTTGTTAGTCGCTGGTAGCACTATCAAGATTCCTACGTTGGGAACTTTTCGACTTTTTGAGCCGTTAGAATGTGGTTTTATTTCTCAAACTTTTACGGTTTCAAAAGAAGGGAATCGCTGGTTTGTTTCCTTTTGTGTTGATGCAGAGCGCCTGCCCGGTGGGCAGTCTGAAGGTTCTGTGGGAATTGATGTCGGCATCAAGTATGCGGCCACGCTATCAACCCAACAGAGTTTTGATGCACCAAAGCCGCTAAAGCAAGCGAAAACCAAGCTTGCTACTTTACAGCGCCAAGCATCTAAACAGGTAAAAGGCTCTCGAAATCAGCGCAAAACCTACAACAAAATTAGTCAGATCCATGCACGAGTCGCTCGTATTCGCTTAGACTTCCTTCACAAGTTAACAACTTACCTAGCTAAAACTTTCAAGCTAATTAAGATTGAGAACTTGAATGTTCAAGGAATGATGGCGAATCATAAGTTAGCTGGAGCAATATCTGACCTGGGATTTTACGAATTCAAACGTCAGCTCGACTACAAATGCCAAATGTATGGAGCTAGTTTAGTGCTAGTAGACCCGTGGTTCCCTAGTACGAAAACATGCTCAAATTGTGGCACAAAAAAAGATATGCCACTAAGCGTTCGGACTTTTGACTGTCCTACTTGTGGCATATCTTTGGATCGGGATTTTAACGCAAGTTTGAATATTTTAAATTGGGAACCCTCGGCTTGAGGGGAATAGCCTACTTATCTTGGGATTAGCCGTCTACCCAACAGCGTAGGAAGTGAACTCGAATTGTGTCTAAAAATGAGTTTAGACAAGTTTAGATAAGTTTCACGAAGCAGTTTTTAGGATGATTCTTGTCTGTCGTGGCGAAGCAAACGCAGAGACAGACAGACCTGCGTATTGTCACCTATTGCAATCTCAAAACTTTAAACTCAGGCTTATACTGACTTTGCCAGCACGGTTTTTTCTTTCAGTAGTTGCAGTGCAGCTTGATATTGCAAGTCTGCTGCGGTGCCGATTTGATCGCGCGCGATGGGTTCCAAAGGCACTACGCGATCGGGCGCAATCCCCAGCTTGTTAATATCTTTATGGTTCGGTGTCTCGTACTTAGCAACAGTCACGGCTAACCCGGAACCGTCAGACAAATCAAACAGGGACTGAATCAGTCCTTTGCCAAAAGTCTTTTCTCCTACCAGTTGAGCTCTGCCGTTATCTTGCAGCGCACCCGCCAAAATTTCGCTAGCACTGGCAGTTCCCTTGTTCACCAAAACAATCAGCGGATCGTTAGTTAGGGCTTGTCCAGAGGCTTCAAAACTGCCGAGAATGCCTTGTCTGTTGACCGTGTAGACGATCGTCCCGGAATCGAGCCACAAGCGGGCAATTTCAATCCCTGCTTGCAACAGTCCGCCCGGGTTGTTCCGCAGGTCGAGAATGTAGGCGGCGGCTCCTTGTTTTTCCAAGCGGTCGATCGCGTGAGCGACTTCCTCAGTGGCGTTAGCGCTGAATTGACTCAAGCGAATATAGCCCACCGGCAAATTCTCCGACGCCGACTGCAATTCGGCGTAAACCGGATTCAGAGCAATGCGATCGCGCACTAGCTCAATGTCCTCAGCAACGTCCCTTCCCTCGCGCCCCAAGGTGAGGGTAACAGGAGTGCCGATGCGGCCGCGCATTCGAGTTGCAGCCTCGTCTAGGCTCAATTCTGAGGTGGGAGTGCCGTCAATTTTCAGAATGCGATCGAGGGGTTGGATGCCAGCTTTATCCGCCGGTGAGCCGGCCAAAGGAGCCACCACTGTCAGGGTATTTGTCTGGGGGTCGATCGCAATTTGCAGCCCCACACCCGTCAATTCTCCCGAAGTGTTGACCTGCAAACTGCGGTACTGTTCGGGTTTCAGCAGTCGAGTGAAGGGGTCGTCGAGATTGGCCAGCATCCCCTGAATCGCCGTGTAAGTCTGCTGTCTGTCGTTAAGCGGTTGCTTGACAGCTTTTTGGCGAATCGACCACCAGTTTTGAGAGTTGAAGCTGTCGTCCACATAAGAGCGATTGACAATTCGCCAAGCTTCGCTCAATAGCTGCTGTTCAGGAGTCAGCGCCGCCGCAGGCTGCGCCCACCCACCTAGAACTAGGACGACTTGGAGGCAAAGTACAATAGCAATCTGGAAAACTCGTCTGTGCATGATTTTTCTGTAAAATACCAGTAAGTATTACATTTTATGTATTTTAGGTTTGTACGCTCGGAACCCTGTTGCAGATTTAACTCAGATTTGTTTCCCGACGGTCAGTCCCGAAGGCACTCGGATGTTTAGAAGAATCCTCGCCGTAGAACGGCGAGGAGTTGTCAACTACAAAATAGCAACTCGTCCAGTCGGTGCCAGTTATGTCCCCACAGAAACCTTTAATTCTTGATTTTGCCAAGACAGACGGGATGAAAGTGATTCTCCCGCGCCCCGCAATCCTGTCGAGTCACGGCACAAAGTGGCAAGGAATTCATGTCGAATATCACTCTCAGCCGCCAAACGAATGTCCCGAACACTGTCTCGAACAGCACACGGTTGGCTTGATGCTCAATTCAGCCACACTAAAAGGAACAGTGAACGGGAAAAACTGCGGTAGCGAATCGTGGCAAAGTGGGCAGATGTTCATCGCTGCTGCTGGTACTTATTTCCAGTCAGTTGCAGCCGCAGACTATGAATTTATGGCGATCGCTCTTGAACCTACCGACTTCGACAATACAGTTGGCGAATCGATCAATTCAAATTCCATTGAAATTATACCGCAATGGCAAACCCGCGATCCGTTGGTTCACGGAATTGCCTGGGCTCTCAAAACCGAACTGGAATCAGGCGGATTAAACGGTACTCTTTATGTCGATGCACTGAAAAACGCGCTTTCACTGCACATACTGCACCGCTATGGCGCGAAAAAACCTAATCGGCGAGATGTGGGAGGCGGTCTTGACCCCGGTCAATTGCAGCTAGTTATTCACTACATTAATGAATTCATAAACCGAGATTTGCACTTAAGTGAACTTGCTAATTTAGTGAACATTAGTTCTTATCATTTCAGCCGTATGTTTAAACAATCGACTGGAGTCACGCCCCATCAGTACGTGACCCAGTGCCGAATTGAAAAAGCAAAACAGTTGTTGAAAAAACCGAAGTTATCAATAAAATATATCTCCCAGCAAGTGGGATTTCACGACCAAAGTCACTTTAGTAAGACATTCTGCAAAATTGTCGGTTTGACTCCTAAGCAATATCGCGATCGGCTTTAACAAAACTCAAGCCCCTGTCACATTAAAAGCAGTTTGTAGTTGCAAAGTATTTTCGCCTAGGGCTTGCGGGGATTCAGAAACCGGGTTTTTTGCCCGATCGGGAAACCTGTGTATTTTGGTACAAAACCCGGTTTCTTTGGTAAGCTGTTCTGCCTTTAAATTGTATGTCAAAAAAATTTAAAGTCTTGTGGGGAGTAGGGGTTGGGCGTCCCGCCCGCCCTGAATATACAGTTTAAATGCGCGACAGCTTATTGAGGCGTAAGTTCTGTCGTAAAAAACCCCTGCCCGCCGGCGCTGTTACAATTCTTCATCAAATAGGGATAAATTCCGCAAGAAAATTATATTTTTAGCAATTTTTCCGCAAGAATTTACAATACAGCAGAGCTGGTGCTTTTGTAGACTTGCTCGCATCACATAAACCCGAAGTATCAGCTAGGTAAATTAATCATGTCTACTTTCAGTATTGGTACCAAGTTTCCTGCCGGCACAAGTCCCCAATCCCTCAGTGCCGAAAACTGTAATAACGATAACATCCCAGACTTAAACATCCCAGACTTAGGGATCGCCCCAACGGCTGTTTCCCTAAAGTCAATGACTCAGCTTTCCTCAAAAGCGATCGCATTTATCGATGCTGCCGTCCCCGACTGTCAAACATTAATCGACGGCGTTATCCCTGAAACCGAAGTAATTAAATTAGAAACTAACCGCAACGGCATCGAACAAATTGCCGAAGCTTTGCAGGGGAATAAATTTTCAGTAATTCACATTATTGCCCACGGGAAGCCCGGTTGTTTGCAACTGGGGAACGTGGAATTGAGTTGGCAAAATTTGAGAGATAGCGCAGACAATTTTGTCAAAACAGTTAAGATATGGGCGGGCGGGCTGACACAAAATGCCGAAATTTTGCTCTACGGGTGCAATGTTGCCAAAGGAAATATAGGTAAAGAATTTGTAAAAAACCTGAGTCAAATAACAGGAGCCAATGTTGCCGCTTCTGATAATTTAATAGGTTGTGCGGCAAAAGGCGGCGATTGGAAATTAACAGTAACAGCGGGGACAATTAAAGCTGGCCTTGTATTTGTGCCAGAAGCGATCGCAGCTTACGGCCACGTTCTCAATACGTTTAGTTCTCCTAATAATTTTAATGCGGGAACCAGTCCATCCTTTGTTGCGGCTGGCGATTTCAATACCGATGGCCTCTTAGATTTAGCTGTTGCTAACCCCACCACGAATAGGGTTTCTATTTTACTGGGAAACGGTCAAGGAGGATTTAACTCTGGAACTGATTTGACTTCGGTATTTGGTCCGACCGCGATCGCAGTTGGCAATTTTAACGGCGATAACTTTTCCGACTTAGCGATAACTTCCGCACAAGGTTCGGAATTTAGCAGCATTTATATCTTTTTAGGATCTGGTAATGGCAACTTTAACAGTCCGGGATTTTTGACTGCCCTAGAAAATCCTAGCGCGATCGCTGTCGGCAATTTTAATGCTGATGATTTACTCGATATTGCCATTACTCAATCCAGTGGCAATGGTTTTGTACCTGAAGGCAATGTTGGCATTTATTTGGGAACGGGACAAGGCGGTTTTTCCACTCCTGTTACTGTGAATGTTGGGCAAAGTCCCAGCGCGATCGCTGCGGGAAATTTTAACGGCGACAATTTCCTCGATCTCGCCGTGGCCAACCGAAATTCTAATAGTGTTACCATATTATCGGCAAATGGTCAAGGTAGTTTTGGCAATCCGACTAATATTAATGTCGGTCAAAGTCCGAGTGCGATCGCAGTCGGAGATTTTAACGCTGACGGCAGATCCGATCTAGCTGTAGCCAATGCAGGCAATCAGAACGTATCAATTTTATCAGGGACAGGTCAAGGCACTTTTAGCAATCCTGCTAACTTTAATGTTGGGGCAGATCCTAATGATATTGCCGTTGGTGATTTCAACGCTGACGGTCAACCCGATTTAGCTGTAGTGAACGCCGGTTCTAATAATGTTTCAATTTTAACTGGAACCGGTCAAGGAACGTTTAACGGGCCGTTTAATTATAATAGTGGGGGAACCACTCCGAGCGCGATCGCGGTTGGAGATTTTAACTCTGATACCAGACCAGATATTGCTGTCGCAAATACCAACAGTAACAGAGTTTCAATTCTGTTGAATGTGCTATTGAAAGCAAGTTTTGGTAATTCGGCCTACAGCAGTCTTGAAGGAGACGCAGATGCGACTGTTAATATTCCTGTGACACTCGAAGACGGTTTGCGATTTACAGACTTGATTGTACCGATCGCAACTGTCTTGCCCGTTCCTCCTGCTACCTCACGAGCGACTCAAGGTTCGGATTATACTCTTTCTACTAATACTCTCACTTTTGCCGCAGGTAGTGGCAGTTCGACTCAAAATATAGCTGTCACTATCAAACCAGACAACCTTGCAGAAATGGATGAAGCAGTTGTCTTGAGTTTTGGTACGAGTCCGGGAGGGTTTGCAGGTACAATCCCTCAAACTACCCTCACAATTCCAGCCAACGATCCGATTATTTACACAGTTGCTGCTAGCGCTGGTACTGTTCCTGAAGGCAACTCCGGCACAAATCCGCTGATATTTACTGTTAGTCGCAGTGGCGGTACTGATTCAGCAGGGACTGTCGATTATGGAATAGGGGGAACTGCAACCAACGGCAGTGATTACAATATCGGCGCTACTTCGGGCGCAACAAGTACCAATGCTACTATTAATTTTGCATCGGGAGAAACATCAAAAACTGTCACCATAGATGTATTAGGTGATGCTAGCGTTGAACCAGACGAAACTATTACTGTCACTCTCTCAAATCCCGTGACATTGCCTAATGGTGGTCTTCCCAGCGGCATCTCAACAATTGGTTCTGCTAGTGCGACAACTACTATTACTAATGACGACACTGCTGGAATTGCCGTCAATCCCGATAGTGGATTAATTACAACAGAAGCAGGAGGAACAGCGACATTTACTGTCCAACTCAACTCTCAACCAACTGCTAACGTGACTGTTGGCTTAAGCAGTTCCAATGTTGCCGAGGGAACAGTTTCTACACCCTCGCTGACATTCACTCCCGCCAATTGGAGTGCGCCGCAAACTGTAACTATTAGTGGCGTTGAAGACAATATTGCTGACGGCAATCAAACTTACAATATTGTCACCGCTGCGGCTGTTAGTACAGACAGCAATTACAGCAATTTAAGTGCTGCCGATGTCAGCGTTACGAATAGCGACAACGAAACTCCCGGCATTACCGTTAATCCCGCCAGTACCACAGCAGCAGAAGGCGGTGCAACGGGAATTTATACACTTCAGCTAAATTCGCAGCCAACAGCGCCGGTAACAGTCAGCTTGGAGGGGGGGAATCAAATAAATGCGATCGCCCCCATTAGCTTCGACAGCACTAATTGGAATATTGCCCAAACTGTAACTGTGATTGCGACGGATGACACAGTTGTAGAAGGTACTCACACAGGCACAATCAATCACGCGGTAACAACTACTGACGCGAAATATAGCGGAATTGCGATCGGGGCTGTCACTGTCGCCATTACCGACAATGACACGCCAATTACATCGCCAACACCGCCAATTACATCGCCAACACCGCCAATTACATCGCCAACACCGCCAATTACATCGCCAACACCGCCAATTACATCGCCAACACCGCCAACATCGCCAACACCGCCAACATCGCCAACACCGCCAATTACATCGCCAACACCGCCAATTACATCGCCAACACCGCCAACACCGCCAACACCAACACCGCCAATTACATCGCCCACACCGCCAATTACATCACCCACACCGCCAACACCGCCAACACCACCAATTACACCGACGCCAGCCCCAATCATCATGCCGCCGGCGAAATCGGCTGGGATTACGGTCAATTTGACATCGGGATTAACCACTACAGAATCGGGAGACAAAGCAACATTTACCGTCAAACTAGATAGTCCGCCAACTGCTGATGTCAAAATTGATTTAGCAAGTTCCAATACAACAGAAGGAATCATTTCCCCAGTCTCGCTTACTTTCAATTCAACTAACTGGAATTCACCGCAAACGGTAACAGTAACAGGTGTTGATGACCTTGTAGCCGACGGGAATAAAACTTACAGCATTGTTACGACACCTGCTGTTAGCAATGACAGCAACTATTCTGGGTTAAACGCAGCCGATGTTAGCGTTACCAATAGCGACAGCGAAACCGACAACAATACAGGATTTCCGGTAGATAGCGCAACTGGCGTCGCATATAAACCGGGCGAACTGTTGGTAAAACTCAAACAAGGTCGAGGGAACGAGGCAATCCAGAGTGCTTTTCAGTTTAATGGAGCGATCGAGATCGAAAATCTAGTACCCCGAAGCGAACAGTTAAGCTCAACACCTCGCCGATTAGATCGGTGGCGAGTCGTCAAGTTTGCGACTGATGCAGACTTGTTGCAAATTCAGAGAAACTTAGCTTCAGATTTCAGAATAGAAGCCGTGCAACTGAACTATCTGGAATCTATCAACGCAGTGCCCGATGATACCCTGTTCAGCGAACTTTGGGGTTTGAATAATACAGGAGCCGATGGCGGAACAGCAGATGCCGATATTGATGCGCCGGAAGCTTGGGACACCGCAACAGGTAGCAGCAGTGTCCTCGTCGCCGTTGTGGACAGTGGCGTGGACTACAATCACGAAGACCTGGCTGCCAATATGTGGACTAACTCCGGGGAAATTGCCGGCAATGGTATTGATGATGATGGCAACGGCTACACAGATGATGTGCGCGGCTATGACTTTGCTAACAACGACAGCGATCCGATGGATGATAATGACCACGGCAGTCACGTTGCCGGCACCATCGGTGCTGTTGGCAATAACAGTCTTGGCATAACAGGCATTAATCACACCGTCAGGATCGTGCCTTTGAAATTTATCGGTGCGGGTGGCACAGGTTCGGTAGCTAATGCTGCCAGAGCCATCCGCTACGCTACTGATAAGGGTGCGGACGCAATCAACTACAGCGCTGGCGGTTATCGTCCTTCTGATTTCGACCCGCTTACAGATGTTCGGTATGATGCGATCGCAGATGCCAATGATGCTGGCATTATCTTCGTCGCAGCAGCAGGTAATGATGCGAACAATAATGACAGCAATCGCTTTTACCCTGCTAACTTCGATCTGCCCAATGTCATTTCAGTGGCGGCAACCAACCGTAATGATGGTTTGTGGAGTTCCTCCAATTTTGGAGCTACTACCGTAGACTTAGGTGCGCCCGGAAGCAGCATTTTGAGCACAGTTCCTGGTAATAACTACGATGTTTTTAGCGGAACTTCTATGGCTGCACCCCACGTAGCAGGTGCGGCGGCGCTGCTATTAGCTCAAGATCCGACCCTGACTGTCACTCAACTGAAAAATTCTCTTCTGTCAAATGTTGACCTGCTGCCTTCACTTGCAGGAAGGACTGCTACGGGAGGACGTTTAAATCTTCGCAAGGCTTTCAACCGTCCGCCAGTTGTGAATCGTTCGGTGTTTTCCCAAAGCGCGGCGCTGGGTTTTTCTCAGGCGGGAAATACCTTTACTTTAGCTGCCAATACTGACACCGATCCCGATGCGGGTGACAGCATTAATTATTCGATCGCCCTGGCAAATTCTAGCGATTTAAGTTCATCTGCATTTACCTGGAGAACCGATCTCAATGGCGGTTCCTACCGCCAACCAATTGCCGGTTCAAGTTTCCCGGAAATTCCTTTGCCTTCCTGGCTAACTTTTAATTCCGCAACTCGCACGATTAATTTAGGCCCAACTCGTCCAGGATCGTTCAATTATTGGCTGAAAGTAACGGGAACTGATGAATCTGGCGCGAGTGTTAGCGAGGTAATTCGGTTCAAGAGTTATGGCCTCGGCGGTTTTGTGATTGACGGTTATATCGCTGGCGCTACAGTCTTTTTCGACGCTAACAAGAACGGGGTACTCGATGCTAGCGAACCTTCTGCTACTACTGCGGATAACGGGGAATTCGATCTCGATCTCGACTCCAACATTTTCGACAAAAATCAAAATGGCGAACTCGATCCAGAGGAAGGCAATATTGTTGCTTTCGGCGGCATTGATACTGCTACGGGTTTGCCTTTGGAAACGCCTGTCACTGCCCCGCCTTACGCTACTGTTGTCACCTTGTTAACCAGTTTAGTAGCAGATTTAATTGACAAAGGAATTGACAGCGATCGCGCCGAATCTCTCGTCAAATCTTCTCTGTCCATTCCCGCTAATGTTGATATAACTAGCTTAGATCCGATCGCAGCTACCGAAAACGCGATCGCGGGTGGAGTAGAAACTTTGACTGCAATGGTCAAGGTACAAAACGTCATTACCCAAGCTGCTGCTTTAATAGACGGTGCGTCGATTCTGGAAAATACCGACGCCGTAAAAGCAGTTGTAAGTGCGATCGTTCAACAAATTCAATCGGGGACAACTCTCAATCTCAGCGATGCCAACCAGTTAGCAACCATTGTCGATCGCGCCGTCACAGCAGCGCAACAATTTGACTCGGATTTAAACACTCAGCAATTGTTGCAAATTGCCCCCGATGCAGCTAAGGTAATGGCCGAAGCAAATCAGCGCATTGACCAAGTTGTATCCAACACTGCAACAGCTTCAATTAACCGAGAAGTTGCCCGCGTGCAAAAAGTAGCCCTAGGCGCAACCTCTGCAGACTTAAAAGCAGTCGGTACAGGTACGAAATCGATCGCCCAAGTTATTGCCGAAAATACTGGTACTGCCTTAGATACCAAAATTCAACAAACGACATTGCCCGATACACCTGCTGTTGCGGTGATTGAAGGAGAAATAGATGCGATCGCAGCTAACTCCAATCTAATCGGTACTGACGGCGACGACAGCCTCTCCGGCGACAGCGGCAGCGATACAATGGCCGGCCAACGTGGCAATGATACTCTCAGCGGTTTGGGCGGCAACGACTGGATACACGGCAATCAAGGTAATGATTCCCTCGACGGTAGCGACGGCGATGACACTGTTTACGGCGGCAAAGAAAGCGATAATTTGTTCGGCAATAATGGCGAAGATATCCTATTTGGAAATCGCGGTCAAGATAGCTTGAGTGGAGGTGAAGGCAATGACAGTCTTTACGGCGGTCAAGCTAGCGATATTCTCCTCGGCGGTAACGGATCTGATTTTCTCAGCGGTGACAACGGCGACGACAGCTTGATAGGAGGAAATGGGAGCGATCGCTTCTTAATTTCAGCCAATTCTGGCAGCGATATCATTTTTGATTTTGCGGATGGTATCGACTTATTCGCACTTGCTGAAAATTTAAGTTTCTCGCAACTCTCTATTATCCCTAGCAACACTGCAACTTTAATCACCTTGACAGCAACTGGCGAAATTTTAGCTGCTATCAATGGTGTGACAGCTAACCAAATTACCATCGCTGATTTCATTTAAAATATTAGGGATACCGGCAAATCCTGTGTCCCTAATATTCGTTCAAAAATCAGGGATGATGCAACCTGGATGGCTCTAATTTATCGGCGTTAATCTGTGTTTATCTGCCCTAATCTGCGGTTAAGAAAAGAGAATGTATTAACCGCCTCGGACAAGGGATTGACGCTGATTCACGCAGATGAATAGAAGAGAGATAGGAATAATTCCGATGCTAACAGATTTGATATCAGGACTAAAGTCCTTACAAACTCCAAACTTCAAAATTTAAAATTGCGGGGAGGGGAACAATCCAAAATCTAAAATCCAAAATCTAAAATAGAGTGACTGTTGTGAAATAGTTTTCAGGAGGACAAATGTATGGTAGTTATATGCGGTGACAATCTCGATAATTTGCTAGCCGGTGAAATTGGCGATGATTCCCTGTGCGGGCTGGGAGGCAATGATACTCTATTTGGTTTGGCTGGTAATGACACTTTAGATGGCGGAGAAGGAAATGATAGTCTCGCAGGTGGAGTCGGTAGCGATCGCCTTTTGGGCTACTTTGGTAACGACAGTCTCAGCGGTGGCGAAGGCGATGACAAACTTGAAGGAGGTGCCGGGAATGATATTCTTGAGGGTGGCGAAGGCGCGGATTTAATCAGAGGAGAAAACAATAACGACAGTATCTTGGGATGGGCTGGCAATGACTGTCTTTACGGCGGTCAAGGCAATGATACGGCGATCGGAGGAGATGGAGACGATCTCTTGTTTGGTAGCTTCAACAACGACTTGTTAATGGGTGGCAAAGGTAACGATCGCCTGTTGGGAGAAGGTGGGAACGACACTTTAAGAGGTGACTTAGATAATGACTACATTAACGGCAATGCAGGAGACGATTTGCTTGAGGGAAATGAAGGCAGCGACACCCTGATTGGCGGGCCGGGTAATGACACCATATCGGGTTACAGCTTTTCATCAACTGGAGAACAAATCGATTATTTAATCGGGCAAAATGGAGCCGACATATTTGTTCTCGGTTCATTAAATGCCCGCCCTTACCTCTTCTATGGCGGTGAAGGTCGCCATGCCGTTATTGAGGATTTTAACCGGGTCGAAGGCGACAAAATTCAAGTTGTTGGTTTCGTACAAGATCGTAATGGTTCTAACTTCTTCTCTTACCGATTTGAATCTTATGATGACGCTATGACACGGGGAACTCGGATATTTGTCGGATCGGATTTAATCGCCGACGTTAAAAATGTTACAGATGTGAGTCTATCAGATTGCGCGATCGTTTCGACTGGGTTTACACCGCCATCGCGAGACTTTCCATCCTTCCCGTCTCTTCCTGAAATTCCCTTCCCGATACCGCCGCGTCCCACTCCTTTCTCGCCAATACTGCCAGTTTTTGTGGAAAGTTTGCTTTCTTTTCAATTGTGATAGGACTTTACGGATGGGGGCAATCACCGGCTTTTTTTACGGAAATACGCAGGTTGCCGCCAGCAGATTTTGTTAGTAAAGACTGCAGTCCTGACTACAAAACAAGATTCGATTGTACGATCGAGCCGGTTCGGGTTACTCGATCGACAATGAGGGCGTTTGGGCCCAAAAGGTAAAGTTTTACGATCGAGATGAAATTTGGCCTCTCGCGGCAAACCTGTTTCCGGCTCGGACTGCTTGCTGTAGCTCAGCCCTACCCGCATAGTAGCTTGGGCGGATGTTGAGATTCCGAAAAAAGCCTTGTAAGTGTCCAAAAAGCGATCGCGTGCGTGAAAATTGCACGGCAATTATGTTACATTTTTTATCACAGTCTGGAATTCGATCGGGCAACGCCAGCGAGTAGGGACAAGCCACCGCTTAGTTTCCCAGGGCTTGCAGGCGATCGCACAATAGAGTTCCTTTCGTCAGCTCCAAATTTAAAAAATAGCCTCAGGCATTTGCTAGTAAAAGCAAGCTGCTCGGCGCGGGGCGACAAAAAACCTTGTGGCTGCTGCCCTGAACCTCAACCACAGCAATATTCTTTTAGGAATTCTGGCTCCATGTTTTCTAAACAAATCACCGACTCAAAAACCTACCAGTGGTTTGAGGAACGCCTGGAAATTCAGGCGCTCGCCGATGACATCACTACAAAGTATGTACCCCCCCACGTCAATATTTTCTACTGCTTGGGCGGAATTACTTTAGTTTGCTTTCTGATCCAGTTTGCCACCGGCTTCGCCATGACTTTCTATTACCGTCCGACGGTAGCAGAAGCTTTTTCTTCAGTGCAATACCTGATGAATGAAGTCAACTTCGGCTGGCTGATCCGCTCCATCCACCGCTGGTCTGCCAGCATGATGGTACTGATGATGATTTTGCACACCTTCCGGGTTTATCTGACAGGCGGCTTCAAAAAGCCCCGCGAATTAACCTGGGTGACAGGAGTAATCTTGGCAGTCATCACTGTTTCTTTCGGCGTGACCGGCTATTCGCTGCCTTGGGATCAAATTGGTTACTGGGCAGTTAAAATCGTTTCCGGCGTCCCCGAAGCCATCCCGTTTGTCGGTTCTTTGATGGTTGAACTGCTGCGTGGCGGTGTCAGCGTCGGTCAAGGCACTTTGACTCGCTACTACAGCTTGCACACTTTTGTGTTGCCTTGGCTGATTGTAGTGTTCATGCTGGCTCACTTCTTGATGATTCGCAAGCAAGGTATCTCTGGCCCGTTGTAAATTTTGAGTTGTGGGGGCGGTATTTTTTTTGCCCCCCCGCTGAATTGTGAGTTGAAAATTCAGAATTCATCGCTCAAGATATTTATTTACGGCTAATACTTCCTGCGATCGCCCCGCTGATTCAGACTAACGAATACAGCGGAATGGCAGGCCCGGGTAAAACTAAAAGGAGAACACTCTCACTATGTCTATTATCAAAAAACCAGATTTGAGCGATCCCGCGCTCCGCGCTAAGCTCGCTAAGGGCATGGGTCACAACTATTACGGCGAACCAGCTTGGCCTAATGACTTGCTCTACGTTTTCCCTATAGTCATCATGGGAACGATTTCTCTGTGCGTGGGTTTGGCTGTACTAGACCCGGCTTTGGTTGGAGAACCGGCTAATCCTTTTGCTACTCCGCTGGAAATTCTGCCGGAATGGTATTTGTGGCCTGTGTTCCAACTCCTGCGCGTTTTGCCTAACAAATTGTTGGGTATTGCTTGCATGGCTGGTGTTCCCGTTGGCTTGATTTTGATTCCGTTCATCGAAAGCGTTAACAAGTTTCAAAATCCGTTCCGCCGCCCTGTTGCTACTACTGTTTTCCTCTTGGGAACTGTGTTCACTCTGTGGTTGGGTATTGGTGCTATTTTCCCGATCGACAAATCTTTCACACTGGGTCTTTTCTAAGATTTAAGTTTGCTTGATATTGACGCCTGCGGGTTTCCTGTAAAGTGCTTTTGTACTGCTGGGAAACTTTAGCGGGCGTCATTTGATTTTAGATTTTAGATTTTAGATTTTAGATTGGTGATTTTGGATTTTAGATTTTAGATGTGGGATTTTAGATGTGGGATTTATCGCTCTAAAAGTTAAGAATTATCAGTAATTAATTGTAGGCACAACGGCTGGTATGAAAAAGCCGACTATCGATCGACTCTACACCGCCCTAGAGTCAAACTCCATTAATTTTTATTGCGGAACCTTGACAAACAGAGCTAGAATATGTAACGGACTGGGTATATTTTGTATACCTGCGGGAACTTCAGAGCTCTAGAATAACAGCAACTGCCCCAGGTGCAAGCTATGTCCTCAGAGAAAGCCTTAATTCTTGATTTTGCCCAGCCAGACGCGATGAAATCGATTCTCCCGATTCCCTCAATCCTGTCGAGTCAGGGCACAAAATGGGAGGGAATTCACGTCGAATATCACCGTCAGCCAGCAGACGAAACTCCCGAACACTGTTTCCAACAACACAACATTGGGCTGATACTCAATTCAGTTACAGTAAAGGGAATACTCAACGGGAAACACTACGGTAGCGAACCGTGGCAAAGAGGAGAGATTTTCATTGGTGGTGCTGGTACTGATTTCCAGTCAGGTGCAGTCGAAGATCCTGAATTTGTCGCGATCGGGATCGACCCTACCGACTTCGACAAAACAGTTGGCGAATCGACCAATTCAAACCTCATTGAAATTATACCGCACTGGAAAATCAGCGATCCTTTGATTCTCGGCATTGGCTGGGCGCTCAAAACCGAACTCGAATCAGGTGGATTAAACGGTACTCTTTATGTCGATGCACTGAAAAACGCGCTTTCAATGCACATACTGCACCGCTATTGTGCACAAAAACCGCATAGGCGAGATTTTGAAGGCGGTCTCGATCCTGTCAAATTGCAGATTGTTATTAACTACATAAATGACTACCTAAACCGAGATTTGCACATAGCTGAAATGGCTAACTTAGTGCAGATTAGTCCTTATTATTTCAGTCGTTTGTTCAAACAATCAATTGGAGTCACGCCCCATCAATACGTCACCAAGTGCCGGATTGAGAAAGCCAAACAGTTGTTGAAAAGGCAAGATTTATCAATAACATATATCTCGGAGCAAGTCGGGTTTCACGACCAAAGTCACTTTAGCAAGACTTTCTGCAAAATCGTCGGTTTGACTCCTAAGAAATATCGCGCTCAACTTTAACAGCGATTTGTTGTTGGGTGGGGGCAGGTTTATGAGATTGTCGGTTTTAGGCAATTATTGTCGGTGAGGGGAGCCCCTACAGGAATTATATCTATATTAATCCTGTAGGGGCGGGTTCACCAATATCTCTAATAGAAACGAGAAAGCCTATAAACCCTTCCTAAGCCTTTAATCGCGGTCGATCGACCCGACACGATCAGAATCTGGTTGGAAATGCAGAAAACCAGCTACAAAAACCGAGTCCGTAGCCCGTGTTACAATTTTTTATCAACAATCCGAGAAATTTCGCAAGAAAATTGTATTTTTCGTAAATTTTTCGCAAGAATTTACTATACAGCAGAGCTGGTACTTGTATATACTTACTCGCATAACATGAACCAGGGGTACCAGCTATGAGCTCTCAAAATCAACAGGCATCTTACGGTCAAATTCCCTTAAGTTTTATTGCAAATGCTGGACAAACTGACCCAAATGTGAAATTCCAGGTTAAAGGTGCTGGTCACAGCATCTTTTTTACTCCAAACGAAATTTCTTTCGTCGCTTTCCAGCCACCTAATGAACCGGGAAAGCAAGCCACAAATTCTTCAGTTGTCCGCAGCAGCTTAGCCAACAGCAACCCGAATCCCACAATTTCCGGGCTGGAACAATTGCCGGGAGTTGCTAACTTTCTTTTAGGCGAAGATTCTAGTCAATGGCAGACTAATGTGCCTACTTTTAACGGCGTTGTTTATCAAAACGTCTATCAAGGAATTGACCGCGTTTTCAAAGGCACAGAAGGACAACTTAAAAGCGAGTTTTTGGTAGCACCTTTTGCCGATCCGAGTCAAATTAAAATGAACTATAGCGGTGTTAATGACATCCGGTTGCGTGACGACGGCGCACTAATATTAGAGACACCGCTAGGCGAATTAATTGATAACGCACCGATAGTTTATCAAGATATCAACGGACAGCGGGTGAATGTTCCCGCAGCTTACAATTTATTAGGAAACGGTCAAGTTAATTTTAGTTTGGGATATTTTGACCCCTCTCAACCCCTAGTTATTGACCCGGTTTTAGCTTACTCGACTTACTTAGGTGGCAGCGGCGATGGCATAAGCGGCAACGGCAATGACTACGCCAACCGCATGACTGTAGATAGTACAGGTGCGGCTTACATTATTGGAACTACTTTTAACAATTTTACGACTACTCCCGGTGCATTCCAAACTACGCCAGGGGGTCAAGCTGATTTCTTAGTTACTAAAATTAACCCCGAAGGAACTGCGTTAGTTTACTCTACTTATATCGGCGGTACTGGCAATGAATACGGTTTTGGGATTGCGGCAGACAGTCAAGGAAATGCTTATTTAACCGGACAAGTCGATCCGGGTTATCCAACTACACCGGGTGCTTTTCAACCTACAGCAGTTAATTATAGTGCTGCGGCAACTAAACTCAATGCTGCTGGGAATTCCCTAGTTTATTCTACTTTTTTAGACGGTATCCAAGGAGACCTCGGCAATGGCATTGCTGTTGACAGTAGTGGCAATGCTTATGTTACCGGGCTGACAGGCGGCCCCGGGCCGACAGGCGGCGGTTTCCCCACTGTCAATGCTTCCCAACCTCTATACGCAGGGGGAAGTGGCGATGCGTTTGTTACTAAAGTTAATCCAACTGGTAGTGCTTTAGTTTATTCTACTTATTTCGGCGGTAGCGATCGTGAGGACGCTCAAGCCATTGCAATAGATAATAATGGTAATGCCTACATTACCGGTCTTACTTATTCGACTAACTTGCCGGGGAGAGATTTAGGCTTTCAAAATGCCCTGGCAGGTAGTTATGATGGTTTTGTCGCTAAATTTGACGGCAATGGTGCGCGTGCTTATTCCACTTATTTAGGTGGCTTTGGCGAAGATAAAGGTGCTGATATCGCTGTAGATAGTGCTGGAAATGCCTATGTTGTCGGAATTACCACTTCAACTGAGTTTCCGACTAAAAATGCAGTTCAAGCGACTTATGCAGGTGGTGCAAATGATGCTTTTGTCATCAAGTTAGGCCCTCTAGGTAACAATGCGATTTCTTCAACTTATTTGGGTGGCAGCGGAGATGACAACGGCCATCGCATTACTGTAGACAGTACGGGTAATGCTTATGTGACGGGGGATACGACTTCGACTAATTTCCCGACTAAGAATGCTATTCAAAGTGTTAGCGGCGGCGGGAAAGATGCTTTTGTCACAAAAATCAATGCGTCGGGTTCTGCCTTAGTTGATTCTACTTATCTTGGCGGCAGCGGCGACGACAACGGTAGTGGTATTGCGGTGGATGCTTCGGGTGCAGTTTATGTGGCGGGATCTACTACGTCTACTAATTTGCCTACTGCGAATCCTTTGCAAGCGGCGAATGGGGGAGGTGCTTCTGATGCTTTTATTACTAAAATAATTCCTGGCGGGCCGCAGGTGAAGATTGTTGAGTCGGGCGGCAGCACTAATGTGGCAGAAAGTGGGACGACTGATACTTATACAGTTGTGCTCACTAATCAGCCTACTGCAAATGTGGCGATCGCACTTAATACCGACACTCAAATTCAACCGATTGCTGGCATTAGTTTCACTCCAACTAACTGGTTTGTACCGCAAACAGTGACAGTCAGTGCAGTTGATGATGCAGTAGCAGAAACTTCGCCACACAGCGGCCCGATCGCCCACAGTGCTATCAGTACCGATGCTAATTATAACGGGACTACTGCAAGTTTTACAGTTAATGGCACTGCTGGCAATACCGTCAATGCTAATATTACTGATAATGACACCGCAGGCGTTAGTATTACTCCGACTAACATGACTGCGACGGAAGACGGTGCAACTGGAAGTTATACGGTTAAATTAAATACTCAACCGATCGCACCTGTTACGATTAACGTGGCTACAGGCAGTCAAATTCAACCAATTACCGCACTTACTTTTACAGCGAATAATTGGAATGTCGCTCAAACTGTGGC
>NZ_JAUBUJ010000233.1:0-2087 GCF_036705405.1 Microcoleus sp. B13-B6 | reverse complement strand
TTCACCTGCTGCTACCCAATAACAGAGCCTGACCAACTCGGTAACTCCGTCCCCATCGGACGCCCCATTACCAATACGCAGGTTTATCTATTGGATAGCTACCTACAGCCGGTTCCCATCGGAGTTCCCGGCGAGTTGTACATCGGCGGCGACGGCTTAGCCCGAGGCTACCTCAACCGCCCAGACTTGACCGAAGAGAAATTCATTCCTAACCCCTTCCCAAGAAGCAAGGGAGCAAAAGAAGAGCAATCTTTAAATCCAGAACGCCTCTATAAAACTGGCGACTTAGCTCATTATCTGCCCGACGGCAATATCGAATTTCTCGGTCGGATCGACAATCAAGTCAAAATCCGCGGTTTCCGCATCGAACTGGGGGAAATTGAGTCAACTCTATCCCAATATCCCGCTGTGCGGCAGTGTGCGGTGATAGCAAGGATTGACACAGACAGCGACAAACGTTTAGTAGCCTACATTGTTGCAGACCAACAGCAGAAACCCACTACCGACGAACTGCGGCGCTTCCTCAAACAAAAACTGCCCGACTACATGGTGCCGAGCGCTTTTGTTTTCCCGGACGCCTTACCCCTAACCCCCAACGGAAAAATAGACCGCCGCGCCCTGCCCGCACCCGATCGACTCAAGCAAGAGCCAGCAAGTACCTTTGTGCCTCCCAGCGATGATTTGGAAATCCAACTAACAAAAATTTGGGAAAACGTTTTAGGCAAAAAGCCGATCGGCGTGAAGGACAATTTCTTTGATTTGGGAGGACACTCCCTTCTAGCCGTGCGCCTGTTCGCACAAATCGAGAAAACCTTCGGGAAAAATCTCCCTCTCGCTACCCTCTTCCAAGCACCAAACATTGAAGAACTAGCCAACATTCTCCGCCAGAAAGGATGGTCGGTACCTTGGCAAACGCTGGTGGCAATTCAACCCGGAGGTTCTAAACCGCCTTTGTTCTGCATACATCCCGTCGGGGGCAACGTCCTCTGCTACCGAGATTTGGCACATTACCTGGGTCAGGAGCAACCCGTTTACGGCTTGCAAGCTGTAGGTCTGGATGGCAAACAAGCTCCCTACAAGCGGGTTGAAGACATGGCCGCTCACTACCTTAGAGAAATACGCGCCTTCCAGCCCCAAGGTTCCTATCTCTTAGCCGGTCACTCTGGTGCAGGCATGGTAGCTTTCGAGATCGCCCAGCAGCTAGTTGCAGGAGGTCAGAAGGTAGCGGTATTGGCCTTGCTTGATGCCTACAGTCCCCAATCATTAGTCCACGAACTTCCACCAGGTCGGACACTTTACGTCAACTTCCTCAACCTGTTACGACTCAGACCCGAAGACAAACTTCCCTACATCAAAGAAAGAGCGGTGTGGTTGCATAGCAGGATTACCCGTAAGATTGCCAAAACCTTTAATCTGTGGATGAGACGCCCCTCAACAGAAGATTCCCACCCCTATGCGCTGATAACAGAGGCTTTCAGTCAAGCCATCAGAGATTATGTACCACAAGTCTATCCAGGTCAGGCAACCCTCTTCCGCACTAGACACCAACCGACAAGAGTTTATTATGACCATCTATTCGGTTGGGGTTCCTTGGTGGCTGGCGGACTGGAAATCCGCGATGTTCCCGGCCTTCACTTAACCCTGCTGACAGAACCTTGCGTTCGGGTTCTTGGTGAAAAATTGAGAGCTTGCATAGATGAGGCTCTACAGGATGTTTCAGAAGACCATAGCTCTGAACCTAAGAAATCGACAACGGAAGTAGAGCATTAGACCAATTTCCTCAACCAAGAAAGGTTATCAGCGCTTCAATCTTCACTGGTGTCAATTCAACCTCATGGATTGAAACCGCCTCTGTTTTGCGTCCATGTTCTTGGCAGAGGTCTCAAATTCTACCTTTCTTTGGCACATCATTTGGCTCTGGAACCCACATTCGGCACCCTCAACTGTCACATACGCTTTCTGACACTCCTTTTTCTTCACTTCTATGCTGGGGCATTGGTAACAAGTTAGAACCCACATTCCGCACCCTCAACTGTCACAATCGGAAATTACGGAGAGAAAAAAGCAAAGCTTGCATAAAAAGAGAC
>NZ_JAUBUJ010000027.1:0-85985 GCF_036705405.1 Microcoleus sp. B13-B6 | reverse complement strand
TGGTGGCGCCGGGTTTTTTGTGTGTTTTTATGTCTATTTGGAAAAAGAAGGCCTGTTTTTTGGTTGAAGATAATCTACAATTATCATTGGGGTAACTATCTACCGAAAAAACTTATCTTTAATCGAGCTTGAATATATCGATCGCTCTTATTCTTGATGTGCGATCGATTATTCAGCAAGCCCTAATTATGAGAATGATTTAGGATTGCTATAGTACAGTTACATCGATTAGTAGACCATCCGTAGATGCGGAATAATATCAACTCAGCCCTTCATCGGAATTATTCATCTCTCTTCCCTTCCTCTGTATCCTCTGCGTCCTCTGTGGTTTAATCATTCCGATATAAGCGGAATTGAATATCCTAAAGAAGCTGATAAATTAATGCAGCCTAATTGCAGTTAAGGCAAAAACAACGCATCGCTGACTAAATCCCACCTGCTAAGGGGACTCGCCATGCCGAAAATTCCTGAATTTGTAACTCCTAATTCCCAAAGGGCGGTAAATCGAGTAACTGATTTTTAGAAGGTGGAAGCTGGGCGGGATTTTTGCCTGGGGCAGAAGTTTGGCGGATTTCCAGAGCAGTTTCGCCAGGATTTGCAGTGCGAGTAGGTACTATCTCTAAAGAATATACTGTCTCCGTTTTTGCAGGGGCAGGATTTTGGGCTTTCGTGAGCAAGTCAACGGCATCTCCGAGGGCGCTAGTTAAATTTTTGCTAGTTTCGGCGTGACGGGCTTCTTCTTGTTTGAGGGCTTGAGTGAGTTGTTTAACTTGTTCGATCGCCCGATCGCGTTCTTCGAGAACTTCTGCTAACTTAGCTTTAAGTTCGCCTACTGTTTGCAGTTGTTCGACTTCCTGCTGGCGAGCAACTCCAGCATCGTCGCCTTCGGGCACAAGGGGGGAAAAATTTTGTAATTGCTCTATTTGTGCTTCCAGAGAAGCGATGGTTTGCTGAGTTAATTTAGCATCATTCCGCCGCTGCTCGGCTTCGGTATTGTATAGTTGGCGCCACTGAGCGGCACTTTCACCGGCCTCATCTCGATCGCGCGAAACTTCTGTTAACTGCTGTTGCAGCCGCTTGATTTCATCTAACCACTGTCTGACATCCTGAGCCATAATATTGATTTTAGATTTTAGATTTTAGATTTTAGATTTTAGATGGGGGAATTGGGAATTGGCAATTGCGAGTTGATAATGCCTTAATTAATTAACGACTTGTGTACCTCATCTTTCGCCCCATTGCCTGTGCGCTATGAACATTTTTTACTGGTTGCGCTACCTGATTTTAGCTTTGTTTCAGGCATTTTTGAGGCTGCTTCGAGCACTCAAACGGAAATTTGGGGGATTTTGGCTGTTTTGTCGGTGTTTGACTTGGGGCACGCTCAAGGAAGTCGGGGCGAAGGCGGGAGAACAGCGCTTGCCGGGGCTGTCTGCGGAAATGGCCTACAATTCTATGCTGGCGCTGTTTCCGGGGCTGTTGGCTATCTTATCTGCGATCGCCCTCTTTGAACCTTTGCAGTCAACACTGTATCAAATCGCCCGTCTTTTGGGCGAAGTTATACCCGATGACGTGCGGAAGTTGATTGGTGGCTTAATCAAAGAAATTCTGTTAACTCGCAGTAAAGGGCTGTTTTCGGTGAGCTTTCTTGGGGCGATTTGGGCATTTTCTGGAGTAATGAGCGCGGCGATGGCTGCACTCGATCGCATCCATGAAATCCCTAGCGATCGAACTCGACCATTTTGGAAAGCAAAACTTATTTCTCTGGCGCTGAGTATCGGTACAATTGTGCTGTTAATTCTAGCATCGGGAGTAGTCTTTGTCAGCGACTTAATTGTACAAGCTATTGCCCGCCAGAGTTGCCTGCTGGAGTCCGTTGCCAATTGCGATTTAAAAGATGTTCAAAATTGCTTGCTACTCGCCGGCAATTGCCCTTTGGAGTCGCAATTGTTAGGTGTTTGGCGGCTGTGGCGGTGGCCGATTTCTTTGGGAATTGTATCACTTGCCTTTGCCTTTGTTTACCGCTACGGGCCTAGCCGCCGTCAACCAGATATTCCTATTTTGTCTGGAGCTGTTTTTGCTGCTATTTTGTGGGCGCTCTTTTCAGCTTTATTTCGGGTTTATGTTGGGCATTGGGGCAATTTCAGTTGGACTTACGGCACGATCGGAACTTTTATTGTGTTGCTGCTGTGGCTCGATATTTCTTCTTTGGTGATGCTGATCGGCGCTCAGTTAAATGTAACAGTCGCAAAGGCAATGAAACTAAAATAACGGGCATTGGCCAAACAGGGCATTGGCCAAACAGGGCATTGGGCATTTGTTATTTGTTATTTGTTATGACAACAGTGAACAGTGAACAGTGAACAGTGAACAGTCAAAAAACTATTATTAATTACCGGATGCCGGCTTACCTGCGGAGTAAAGTGCTGAGGATACCCGCAACAAAAGACAACAAAATTAGTATCCATATCACACCACCGGGAATGAATGTCAATATCCCAACACCTCTGAGAATCCAAACTAGGAGGGTGAGGCCCAGGATAGTCAAAAAGATGCGGGTAGATAGTCGCATTTGAAATCTAGGAGAATTAGTCATGTTGAATATTAAAGTTTTGTCTGGATCAATGATAGCTGCTTTGCTGGCGATCGGCAGTTACCTCACCTTAATTTCGGTTCCGGGTTCCGCTATTGCGCCTAGGGGTGCAAATAAGCTGGGGGAAACGGCAAATGCTGCTCAAAAAACACCTTCTGCAAGTTTAACAATTTCCGATCGCACAATTGGAGCGGCGAAGGTGGGAATGACTTTCGGACAATTGAAAAAGGCTCTGGGTTCCACGGCGCAGTTTAAGGTAGAGTCTCCTTTTATGGTAGACTTTGATGCTGTGGCTGTCAGCCGATCGGGAAAAGTGCAATATCGGATTATCTACGCTGCGGGTACAAAGCTAAAAGATACCGATGTCATTGAACTTTTGATGACTGATAATTCTAATTATAAAACTGTTCAGGGCGTCGGGCCGGGAATGACTCTGAAACAAGCTGAGGCCATTTACGGCAAGGCTACTTTATCTTATAACGTGGATAATGAAATGAGAGAAGGGGTTGTATTTGCCAAGCAACCCACTAGAAACATTATGTTTGTTCCCAAGGCTGAAGGGAAACAATTTGCGGGAGTTTATGGCGCTGGTCAAGGGGGATTTTTTCAGACTAATAAGTATCAGCCTAATGCTGTGATTAAGTCTGTGATGGTGCGAAAGTAAGTTAGTAGTCCTGGACGCAAAAACGCGGTTTTTTAACGTAATTGCGTCATTTTAGGTTGATGGCGATCGCGAGAAACCGGGTTTTTTGCTGTTTCAGCAGGCTGTAAAAAGTATTCTCGCAAAAACCCGGTTTCTGGACACCTGCGCGGACTGAAGAAAACAAAAATTAAGGATTACCTGTGGGTAACTCCAAATACTCTTCATTGTCAAGATAATCTCTGATATTTTCCAGTATTTGCGTCAAATACTCTACGACTTCTTCCTTAATTTCTAATAGTTCCTCAATAGCCTGATCTTGCCCCACTTCCTCAAAAGACTTAATCCCATGCGCCAAATCATTCCTGTTGCTTTTAACAACTACAAGATTTTTCCCGTTCTTTGTCTTAGTAAAGTCTGTTTGATATGAAAAACCATATTTTTCTGCTATTTCTTTAATCAACCTAGCATCCACATTTCCTGAAAACAGTTCCTCGCGCTCAAATGTAGCTGTGATGATATCTGTAGAGATTTGGTTGATTGTTAAATGAATTTTCTTAGGAGAACGATTTTTAAGATTTTGAAGAACAACTATTTTAATTTTTGGTTTGAGATCGTCAAAAGAGATGGCTTTATTTTTAAACTCCTCGAATATGGCTTCAATCGCATTTCGCATAGTGGATTCAACTAAGTTATACAGTAACAAAAAACCATTAGCTCTCAGAGTTTTTGCTAACTCAGGATCGAGACTTTGTATTTTGTATGTGCCAGCAGGATCGAATACAGCTAACTTCGTTGTCTGTTTTTCCAAGCTCTCCAGAAAAATGAAGTAATCATCCACATCTTTAGCGCGTGTATGAAAGTCGAAGAGTACAGTTTCCATGATTATCTTACCAGTCGATCGCAGATATATTCAATACACACAACTACTTTTTGATTCCTCAAACTAATACCCAGAGATTTTTGGCTCTCTTTTAAATGTATTTACTTGGCTATTAAAATGATTGTAGCCGCTCAAATAAATCTCTTCGGAATTCCTCATTGGCAGTTTTGCTTAGTTGGATTACCCGAAGTGTAGTTCGATTGAAATGCCTCTGACGAGGCAGGAGTAAATCAGCAAACTTAAATCCATTCAAATGCTCTAATTTTTTCAGTCCAATTAAGGTTAATTCGTTGTTTACAAATCTGGTTAGAGTACGAATGCGTTCTGCACCGTCTACGATCTCTAAACGTGATTCATCATTTTCATCATCACCGATATCAGCAACGAATAGATAAGGTATTGGCAGCCCCAAAATTACAGATTCGATAAACTTTGATTGCCTTGCTTCATCCCAAGTCATTTCACGTTGGTAGTCGGGAATAAACAACTTATTAGTATCATCGTCAATTCCTTCCATATATTTTTGAACGAGTATTTCGAGTGGATACTGTTTGGTGTCGTAATTAATTTGCTGCCGATTGTCGCGAATTTCCATTTCAGCAGCATTTCTGTCTTGCAGCGTAATTTGTTCTAGTTTCGATCGCATATTTTTAAGTAACGAGAAAGTGTTGTGGACACGATCATTTTACCACAGCCCAAGGTTGATAAAGTCGTGTTCGGAGAATTTCAGTCTTGAGGCCACCCCAGTGTAAATTCTGATTTGGCTGAGAGGGTACGGACGATCGCACTTATCAAAAAAAGTGCGATCCCCCAAATTAAATCAACTCAAAACAGCCGGAAAATTACAATTTATAACCGGCTGGCGAGGGAATTGGCACAGCGGCCCAACGCCGATAAACGGTTGCTGTCCCCGCTTAAATCGAACACAACCTCAAACTTAACGTGCGGTATAGTTTGTCGCAAAAACTGAAAATGGCCGTCTGCGTCAGAACGACTGCGGAAGCGGGCAACAATTATCCATTGCTCAGAGGGTAACAAACGGGCGATCGCCGAACAACACAAGCGGTCTTTGTATGTCAACATAGAACTCGTCTCCATTGATATTTTTGGAGCCAGAGCCAGCCCGGAACCTTCCACAGTAAGGGGCTGGCTTCTGACTTTTTAGGGTCTGAACCCTATATACACTTATAGCATCATTTGATGTTATTAGATGCAAATGACATAAAAAGATATAAAATGATGTTAGAGTGTAAAATTAAAGACAATTGAAGTAAAACCGTGCCCACCTATGCCTTCACGTATGCGAGTAACAGTTACACTGCCAGAAGACGTTCATCAAGCGTTGTCCGAATGGGCCGAAGAAGAAGATAGAACCCTCGCAAACCTTCTCTCCCATGTCGCAGCTAAAGCAGTCAGAGATCGCCAAGACGAGAAAAAAGATAAATCAGAAAGCGATCGCCCTTAAGCGATGGCCACGGCGTAAGATGGAGTGTGTTGAAATGTTTTGCAGTACAACGAATGGCTTCACGGGGAAGAGTTACCGCATACCTACCAGAGGAAATTCAAAAAGCTCTCGAAGAATGGGCACAAGAAGACAGCAGATCCGTTAGCAGTTTGGCAACGTACCTGCTGACTAAATCTGTTCCAGAACGCCAAGAACAGAAAAAAGATAAATCAGAAAGCGATCGCCCTTAAGCGATCACCACAGCCTATATCTTTAACAACCGAGGAGACAACACTGCCAGAAGACTACACAGAAGCAGAACTTTTCAGCAATCCTGAAGGCATTGCCCGAACGCGAGCGATCGCCTTACAGCAAGCTTTATCACCACCCGCGCAATCTAGAGTAACAATGGGTGCTGGGGTTGTTGAAAACGCCCAAGAAAACCGCAGAGTAGTGATAGGAACCAGCGAACCCAATGGTTACTTGCGTCCGGGAGTAAAGTCTGCACTTCTATTCGGAGAAACCGTTATTCCCGGTTTTGGTCATGCAGAAGCTAACATAGTTGCTTGGGCCGTTAAAAATGATTGTAAAGTAATTGCAGTAGCAGCAGGGCGTCCTATTTGTGAAAACTGCGTCCAAACGATAGAAGGCGCTGGCGGCTTAGTCGCAAGTCCCCAAAAATCTAATCCAAGGAGTTAATTACACAATGACAGAAAATCGCTTAGAAATTATCGCTCCTGAACAATCGGAAATGCTGAAACAAGCAACTATTTCCGAACAGCGAAATGCAGCCAAAGCCGCTTGTAAATTCGCAATTGAGCGCACTAGCTTGAGTCACCCAATTCTTGACGAAGGATTAGACGCGCTAGAAAAAGGTCAATGTGGTGATGTTTCACTTCAAAACAAACTTCAATCCTTGGTCGATCGACTCGATGAGATTCAGTGGGACTTGCAAGAAAAAATGGGAGAAGGCAATATAGAATTATCAGATTATTTAGCTGCATTTCACACAGCGCGCGCCGTGAATTCACTCTATTTTGCCCTTGATGCAGATCCTTTTGTAGCAGCATCCGAAGCTATTTATGAAGCTCATGCAGCTACAGATGACTTAGTTACTTTGAAACAAAAGATTTTAGAAGTTTTTCAATTACCTACCGTAATTTAGAAAAAAAAGTGCATGAAGCCCAGCTATCCCGTAGGGAATCGCCCAAAAAATAAGGTGGGCCGCAGCCCACCCAACTCCTATTATTTCGCAGTCACCAACTGTGCCGGCAGCCGCTTAAACGCCAACCTTTCATTCTCGATATCCACAAAAATGGTATCGCCGTCAGCAAAATCTCCCCGCAAAATACCCTTCGCCATTTGCGTTTCTAACTCGCGTTGAATTCCCCGCTTCAGAGGCCGCGCACCGTAAACCGGATCGTAACCAATTTCTGCTAAGAAGTCGATCGCAGATTCCGACAATTTCAGAGACATTTTGCGATCGGCTAAGCGTTTTTCCAAGCGCTTAACTTGCAACAGCACAATCTGCCGCAGTTCGGCCTTACTCAAACCGTGGAAGATAATCATCTCATCAATCCGGTTCAAGAATTCTGGGCGGAAAGTTCCCCGCATCGCTTCCATCACCCGACTCCGCATTTGTTCGTTATCTCCCGCCACATCTAAAATGTATTGAGAGCCGACATTCGATGTCATAATAATCACAGAATTCTTAAAGTCTACTGTGTGACCTTGAGCATCGGTAACGCGGCCGTCATCCAGAATTTGCAGCATGATGTTGAAGACATCCGGGTGCGCTTTCTCGATTTCATCGAATAGAATCACGGAGTAAGGACGGCGGCGCACAGCCTCAGTTAATTGTCCGCCTTCGTCGTAGCCAACGTATCCCGGAGGCGCACCAATTAATCGGGAAACCGCGTGTTTTTCCATGTATTCCGACATATCAATTCGCACGATCGCTTCTTCGGTGTCGAACAAATAAGACGCTAATGCTTTGGCTAATTCGGTTTTGCCAACACCCGTGGGGCCGAGGAAGATAAAACTCGCAACCGGACGATTTGGATCTGCTAAACCTGCGCGCGATCGCTGAATTGCATCTGCAACCGCCGTCACCGCTTCATCCTGTCCGATTACCCGCTTGTGCAGTTCATCTTCCAAGTGCAGAAGTTTCTGCATTTCCGATTCAACTAACTTGCTAATCGGAATTCCCGTCCACTTGGAAATAATCTCGGCTATGT
The DNA here is from genome assembly GCF_036705405.1 of Microcoleus sp. B13-B6. Classification (NCBI taxonomy): domain Bacteria; kingdom Bacillati; phylum Cyanobacteriota; class Cyanophyceae; order Oscillatoriales; family Microcoleaceae; genus Microcoleus; species Microcoleus sp. B13-B6. Next base: position 78,191 of record NZ_JAUBUJ010000027.1, on the reverse strand, counting down.
CACCTTCTGTAACTTCTTCCCGTAGCAAAGTTTTACCTGTGGTTTGAGTTGCTGACAGTTGAGCTTCTGCTTCTTGCAATTGTTTTTGCAATTCAGTTAACTTGCTATATTTCAACTCAGCAGCGCGGTTAAGGTCATATTTTAATTCAGCTTGCTGAATTTCAATATTCACCTTATCAATCTGTTCTTTAATCTTTTGAATGCTGCCGATAACACCTTTTTCCGATTGCCACTGGGCATTCAAAGCGCTTTGCTGTTCCTTGAGGTTGGCTAAGTCTTTTTCCAGTCTTTCCAAGCGTTCGATCGAAGCAGCATTACTTTCTTTTTGCAGCGACAGTCTTTCCATTTCTAGCTGCAAAATCCTGCGATCGATTTCGTCTAGTTCTTCCGGCTTGGAGGTAATCTCCATTTTGAGTTTAGCGGCTGCTTCGTCCACTAAGTCAATGGCTTTGTCTGGAAGGAAGCGATCGCTAATATATCGAGTAGACAAAGTAGCCGCCGCCACTAAGGCGCTGTCAGAAATTTTTACGCCGTGGTGAACTTCGTAGCGTTCTTTCAATCCCCGCAAAATCGAGACAGTATCTTCAACTGTCGGTTGGTCAACATAAACTTGTTGAAAACGGCGTTCTAGTGCCGCATCTTTTTCGAGGTACTTGCGGTATTCGTCGAGAGTTGTAGCACCGATACAGCGCAATTCTCCCCTCGCTAACATGGGTTTAAGTAAGTTGCCGGCATCCATCGATCCTTGAGTTGCACCGGCACCGACAACGGTGTGAATTTCATCGATAAATAAGATGACTTTGCCGTTGCTGTCCATCACTTCTTTGAGCACTGCTTTCAAGCGTTCTTCAAATTCTCCCCGGAATTTTGCCCCGGCAATTAACGCGCCCATATCTAAGCTAATTAATTGTCTGTCTTTGAGAGATTGCGGCACATCTCCGGTGATAATTCGCTGGGCGAGTCCTTCGGCGATCGCAGTTTTGCCGACTCCCGGTTCCCCAATCAATACCGGATTATTTTTGGTGCGACGGCTCAAAATTTGAATCGTGCGGCGGATTTCGTCATCGCGTCCGATTACCGGATCGAGTTTGCCTTGACGCGCGGCTTCTGTCAAATCTCGGCCGTATTTTTCCAGCGCTTCGTATTTGCCTTCTGGATTTTGATCAGTCACTTTGTTGTTCCCCCGGACTTGGGTAATGATATCTTTGAGCTTAGCTTCAGATAGTTTAAATTCTTGTAGTAGATTTTTGCCGAAACGATCGTCCTTAACGTAACCTAGTATCAAATGCTCGACCGAAATAAATTCATCGCCGTACTCTTTGCGATAAGTTTCGGCGCGATCGAGCAAAGTGTCGAGAGAACGACCTAGATAAACGTTGCCGCCGCTTCCAGTAATTTTCGGCTGGCGACTGATAAACTCGTCCGTGCGATCGCGCAATTTTGCTACAGAAACTCCCGCTTTGTTAAATAAGCTGCTAGCGAGCCCCGATTCTTGTTCCAGCAAAGCTTTCATCAAATGTTCGCTTTCTAGCTGCTGCTGCTGACCTGCTTTGACGATTTCGGGGGTGCGGGCGAGGGCTTCCCAGGCTTTTTCGGTAAATTGGTTTGGATTATTTGGTTGCATAAATTTTAATTCCCTGCATTAAAAATGATGATTGCTGTAGAGGCAATTGCTCGATCGCCCGTACAATTGTCATTGTAGGGAGTTGCGGAGAGGGGGCGGATCGGTGTTCCCCTATCTTGAGATAGGTATTTCCGTCCTGTGTAGCAGTCTCTCGCAAGGAAAAGCAAACTGCCGCGCCTAAAAGTTGGACTCTTGGATAAGACTGATACCAATTTAATGTGAAGTTGCACATATCTCGATCCCCCTAAATCCCCCTTATTAATAAGGGGGACGAAAGAGAAGAATCTTGTCCCCCCCCTTAGTAGGGGCGGTGCCCCCGTGCCCGCCCTCTTGGCTAGGGGGGATCGGATTCTATGCAACCTCATAAAAAATTGGTATGAGATGTTGCACCATTGTCAATAAGCTTTTATGAACAGGCAAGATGCCTGTTCCACAAGAAGAAAATTCACTCTTTGTGGAACAGGCATCTTGCCTGTTCTTGAGAAGAGTGCAAGATGTGAGATAAGACCAACTCTCACATTAAAAATGCTTTCTAGTGCCACTTACAAAAACGGCACATTCTTAAACAGTCTCCTGCTGCGGAAAATCGAGAAACACTCATGTAAATAGGAGAGAGGACTTGAGAACCGTCACAGTCCTATAGCGAAACCCGAAGCGTTATTGTTTTACTCATCAATAACAGCCGCTATAACTCTCACACCTGGAAAATATAGCCATGAAAATTTTACCTTTATTTTCGTTAGGAATTATAGCAAGTGCCGCGATCGCACTAGCCCCTGAAGCTTTGGCAAGTACCTGGCGTGCCGCACACCGGATGTCGGGTTTTTCCGCCGACAGCAATTACTACTTGTATCTAGAAAGTTCGAGAGATACAGGAGCGGGAATTCCCAAAGCCGAATTGCAAATTGTCCAAGTTGCTGCAAATTCCTGCATCAGAAATGGGTGTATCGAAACTAAATATGGCGAACCAGACTCCAATAAAAGCACTAAAATGGCCGAAGATGACTTGCTTAAAAAAAGTTGGAATAGCAGGCAAACTTTGAAGTTAACTCCTCCTCAAGCTGGAACTAAACTGAACATTATTTCTCGTACTCCCGGAGCCAATGGAAGCGAGACAGTCGCCGTCAAAGTCAATACAGCAAAGCCTTTACAAATTCGCCTAGAACAGCGGCAAAAAAATGCTTCGGCTGGCAGAGAAAGCGCGGCCATGCGTCTTGTAATTAATCATAACGGTCGGCCGCGTGTCCTCGGAACGCTGAACAATTTTCAAGATTGGGTGTTCTCTTATTCAATCCGAGAAGTTCGTTTGTCTCCGAACGGGCGCAATGTCGTTGTCCTGCTGGACAAGACAGAACGCACTTTTGAAGGAGTCTTGAAAACTACTGTTGTACAAGGCTTTGTTCTTTAGGCTTGCTATATTCCCAGGTTTTGACCTGGGAATTATCAAAACTTACAAGGATTGTTGGCCAATTTTAATCATGTTCCCTGAGTAAAAGTGATTTCACAAATGACCACTTTACTATCTCTAGACCGAGATGAAATCTTCAGAAACGATGAGATTGGGAGCAACACCTATCAAAGAAGCTAAAACTTCACCGCTGCTGGTTACTGTAATTAATGTGCCGTCAGTTCCCGGCGAAATTGATAGCTGTCCGAAGGTCAAGCCATTGATTAGTTGCACGGTATCTTGAGAGTTGGCGAAATCAGCGATCGTATCAACTCCCAATCCCGCACCTAAAACAAATACATCGTTGCCCGCGCCGCCGACTAGAATATCGTTTCCCAAACCGCCGTTGAGAGTGTCAAAACCTTTGGCGCCATTGAGGATATCGCTGCCCTCGCCCCCGACAAGGATATCGTTGCCCCGCAAACCGGTGAGTACGTCATTACCTTCCACACCGTTGATGATATCCTTGCCGCTGGTGCCAGACAGGTTGTCGTTGCCGGGAGTGCCGTTGATGTTGTTACCAAGAGGATTATTGCCTGGAATGTTACCGATGTCAGAAACAAAAACATCGATGTTATTGTTAGTATCTCCCGGTACGAGGTTAGTGGCATCAGATGAAAACGCTACTCTCCCCCCATCTGCAGAGATGGAGGCCTCGAAGGACAGGCTGTTCCCCTGATTGCCTGCTGAGTCAACAGAAACGCGGGTGGTGGTGTTGGCTAGCGTGTCGCGCACGAAGATGTCGCTTCTATTGTTAGTGTCCCCCGGCACGAGGTTGGAGGCACTAGAATGAAACGCCACAAACCGCCCGTCGGTTGAGATGGAAGCGCTGTTGGAGTTACTGTTCCCCTCATTGCCTGCTGAGTTCGTAGAGACGCGGGTGGTGGTATTCGTCAACAAGTCCCGCACGAAGATGTCGATGTTATTGTCAGTGTCCCCCGGCACGAAGTTTGTGGCAAAAGAGGAAAATGCCACAAACCGCCCGTCGGCTGAGAGGGAGGGGTTGTAGGACTCCCCGTTCGCCTGATTGCCTGCTGAGTTCGTAGAGACGCGGGTGGTGGTATTTGTCAACAAGTCCCGCACGAAGATGTCGTTTGTATTGTTAGTATCCCCCGGCACTAGGTTTGTGGCAAGAGAGGAAAATGCCACAAACCGCCCGTCGGCTGAGAGGGAGGAGCCGTAGGACTCCCTGTTCGCCTGATTGCCTGCTGAGTCAACAGAGACGCGGGTGGTGGTATTCGTCAACAAGTCTCGCACGAAGATGTCGGCTGTATTGTTAGTGTCCCCCGGCACTAGCTTGGAGGCGTCAGAAAAAAACACCACAAATCGCCCGTCGGGGGTGATGGAGCCACCTCCGGAGGCATTGTTCGTCACCTGATTGCCTGCTGAGTCAACAGAGACGCGGGTGGTGGTATTCGTCAACAAGTCCCGTAAGAAGAAGTCGTTTGTATTGTTAGTGTCTCCCGGCACAAGGTTTGTGGCATCAGACCAAAATGCCACAAACCGCCCGTCGGCTGAGATGGAGGGGCTGTAGGAGTCGCCGAGAGTCTGATTGCCTGCTGAGTCAACAGAGACACGGGTGGTGGTATTGGCTAGCGTGTCCCGCACAAAGACATCCTCGCTAGCGTTAGTGTCTCCCGGCACGAGGTTGGATGCTGGAGATTCAAACGCCACAAACCGCCCGTCGGGCGAAATGGAAGCAGAGGAAAAGGTGCCCAATGGCCCTCGATTGCCCTGATTGCCTGCTGAGTCAACTGAAACGCGAGTAATATTCATAAGCCCTGATATTTCAATAGTCCGAACAGTTTTTATTTCGTAGTCTGAAACCCTCAATTTTCCGTTGGTAGCTCGATCGCCTTGGAGCCTTGAAACCCTTCTCCTACGGTTAGTAATCAACAACTGTCCCAAGTATTCATATTTAAGAGTGCAACTTTGGAGATGGGTTTTGCGATCGCACGGCAATTGGGGCTATTTACACTTTATGCCCTAACCGACGAAAGCGCTTGCTATATCAATACATTTTAAAATTTCCCTCTTCCTTCCTCCCTCTTTCTTTTTCCTTGAATATCTGCCTCCTGACTATTGACAAATGCTCAATAATTAATCCGTATATCCGTGTCAAAATCCAGATATTGCCTGACAATCAAGCATCCAGGATACAAGCCCCCGGATTGATCCGTCCAGAAATAAAAAACCTGTATCCGATGAAACTTGCCGAACGTATTTATCCGTGGGTTCAATGCTTCAATTCTTTAATCTAAAATCTAAAATCTAAAATCTAAAATCTAAAATCGATTGACTTCATGCCTGCATCACTACCCGTTCCGGGAGACTGACAATAAAAGTTGAACCTTTCCCATCTTCGCTTTCGACGCTAATTTCGCCGCCGAGAATTTGACACAAACGCTGGCTAATTGTCAACCCCAAACCCGTCCCTCCGTACTTGCGGGTAGTCGAAGCATCAGCTTGGGTAAAAGGTTTAAATATCTGCTCTAATTGCTCGTTTGTCATGCCGATGCCAGTGTCGCTGACTCGAAATATTACAACTTGAGAAGTGTAGCTTGAACCCGATTGAATATCATTATTTTTATTTTGTTTCCCCGGTCTTGATTTTTCAATTTTAATTCTTTCCACGCCGATAGTAATGACGCCTTTTTCGGTAAATTTGGCAGCATTGCTGAGCAAATTAAGGAGAATTTGCCGCACTTTCGGTTGATCGGCGTACATTGTGCCGAGTTCGCCTTTTGTTTTCAGTGCTAAAGCATTGCCTTTTTTCTCTACTAGCGGTTGAGCCGTAGTCATCACTTCTTCAATCATCGTTGCCACGTCGAAGTTTTCCAAATAAAGGGTGACGTGACCTGCTTCTATTTTGGAAATATCGAGGATATCGCTAATCATATCTAACAGGTGTTTGCCTGCGGTTTGAATTTTTTCTAAGTCCGGGAGAAAGTCTTCTGAACCGGAATCTTGAGCATCTTCTTGCAGCATTTCGCTGTAGTTAATGATGGCGTTGAGGGGGGTGCGTAGTTCGTGGCTCATGTTGGCGAGAAATGCACTTTTCGAGCGGTTGGCCGCTTCGGCTGCTACTTTTGCTTCGTGCAATTCTTCGGTGTATTCGGCTACTCTTTGGATTAGTTCGTTGAGGGAAATTGCTAGCCTTCCCACTTCGTCGGAAGTAGTGACGGGTACTTGCAAATCAAAGTTAGATTCTTCTGTCACTCGCTGAGCGATGAGGGTGGTGGCTTCTAAGGAGCGAGCGATCGCCCCGCTGGTGTATGCTGCTAGAATTGCTGCGATCGCACCTGATATCAAGAGAGAGCAAACGAGAATGAGAGTTCCGAGTTTTTCGGCATTTTCGTAGGTTCTCAATGCCTCGTCTGCTTTCTCGCGAAAGTTGACGGCCAGTTGGGCTGAATCCTCGGAAAACTGTTTGAGTTTCAAAGCAGTTTCGCCCGCCACAAAATTGTTCAAGTTCCGCCCCAAAGCCTGCTGCTGTTGCGGATTCAAAGCAGATAATTTGGCAGCCGCCAACAATTTTTGTACTTGTTGAAAGTATGATTCTACGGTTTTGCCGTTGGTTTGAGCGAACTGTTGAAGCAGTTCGTAGTCTTTGGCAACCTCGGCATTCTTCGTCGGCGGTAGGGTTTGCAGTTGTTCGAGGATGCCGCTCATCTGAGCAACGCGAGTCAGGAATTCCGAGCGTTGGCGATCGAAAATTTGCGGTTGGGCCGTCAGACTCGCGAGCTCTTGCTGCTGAATTCTGACTTCCTGCACCGTGTTGTTGAGGTTTGTCAGGATTTCCGCTTTATCTCGATCGAGCGCTAGTTTTTCTCTAACTTGCTGTTTGTGATAGGATTCTACTCCCCGTCCCGCCACAGCACCCAAAACGGCAATACTAATGACCAAGGCGTATCCGCAGCCGATTTTCTGCCTGATACCTAAGCGGCCCAACAGACTTTTCAACCCTATTTGAGGACGGTTCTGCAGTTGATTTTTCAAAGCTAAGGTTAAAGACATGGGCAATGTACTCGTCACCTTTGAGAGGCACCATCTATATTCTAATTGATGCCTGCGTGAGGGTAAATAAAGTTTTGGCTTCGGGCCAGGTTTCGGCAGTTATTGGGTCTTTGCAGGGTTCCACAGCTCGATCGGCTTGACTGTTTGGAGGAGTTATGCGTAACAAATCATAGCATAAGGAAGAAGAAAGAAGGAAGAAACAGTCAAAGGGAGGGTTTGAGTAATTAAGAACGTCCTCACCGTCGGGCGTGGTTGCGATATTATGAGTGGCGAGTTATAAGTTGCAAGTTATGAGTTAGATGTCTGATTCAAGACTCTACTCTACTCGCAACCCACAACTCTATCCCTGTTCCTCTACTGGCAAAGTCGAAATTGTGCTATCTCCGCAGGAATTCTTGAAGCATTAGGTACGCTAGCACTTGCCGGAACGAAGATTCCCAGGCCGTAACTGCAACCCTCCGCCGTCTTGCATTCCCCAGGCTTAGCACTGATTTGATATTCGCCTTGGGATGGGGGAGTAAAAGAGATTGACGCCAGTTCGCCTGTTTTTTGACTCACAGCGATTTCCTGACCGCTGGCATCCTTGAGAGATAAGTTTAAATCCTGGCAATTTCCGTCGCAAGTGGCAACAAAAACATACTCCACATTAGGATGCAGTGTTGCTCTAAAAGGAGATGAAACTTGCTTGCGAACTTGGCCCAGCAACGGCACAAATACTAATTTTTGACCGTTGCCTTTCCGCTGGTCAACTTCTGTTTTCAAGCGACAAACAACCGTTTTTTGGTCGTTGGTCAGTTCTTGAGCAATAGCATTTCCTACGATTGCAGTACCGAGGAGCAGGGTCAGGCCAGAAATAACCAGATGTTTGAAATTCATTGATGTCCCTTAATGGTAATTTTTTGCTAATTGATTGGACTTCCACAAAGAATCTATCGGTAGGGTACGTCTCGGCGCGCCTTACTGCGACAGGTAGTGTCTAATTTAGCAGGCCTGATGCAGCACTGTCTATTTACAAAGGCAATTGATTAATTGTCCCTATATACAATCGAGATTCTGCTAGTAGACTACCAATTGCCATCTCTGACTCCATCGGGATCGACTTTGAGCTTTTTAATTTGTGCTTGAGGAATGTCAACAGATGTATCGTCTTGCTGCGGTGCAAATCCCTGATTTTCGTCCATCTCTTTGACAGACTTGACTTGAGAAAGGATACTTGAGGGTGCGACAGAGCCTTTTTGTTCGTCGTAAAGGTCGAACCAAGGAAGATTGTATTGACTGTAAGTTTTGGCAGTAACTGGCGTGTTTGGCGGTTCTTTACCAGTGATTTCCCGATACATCATGCTATTAACAATGTGGACGTATACTCTGCCGAAATTTGTCTCGTCCCAGGTGTTGATACCGTAACTATCGGGATAAATTTCTTGTTTCATTTTACCACCTGCTGCTAATCCCATTTCCGCACCACCAAATGCGATACAATCGAGAGGTGCAAAATCACTAAAGCCTCTACCTCTCAGTAATTGTGAGGGCGGCGGTTCTTCTGGAAATAACCCTGGTTTCGGATCGAATACAATGATTTGAAGGCCACCAAATTCTTCTTTACCAGTTACTTGTCCTTCGACAGTGTAACCCATACCGAGAGGCATAGCAACAAATTGGCGGATGTAACCTTCACCAGCATTGATACCATCTAACCAGGGTTGATCGGGACAAATGACATAATCTTGGTCATCAGCTTGCAGTTTTTGCTGCCAAGGTTTGCCTGAAACGGCATTGATTTTACCAACAGCAATTTTAACAGCATTGGGCCGCCAATCAACGCCTCTAAAATAAATCCACAAAGCTTCCCGTTGATACATGGGAATAAACACGCCCCCGTGTTCTTTCCAAGTTTCAGGTACTCTAGAAATGTAGTCATCAACTTTGCAGACTGGAAAATCGCCTAATCCCGGCGGTAAGGGATAGGTTTTACCGTCGTCGGGTATCCGCAAAGTGCGTTCAAAATTCAGGGAGAAGTGTTTACCGAAACAGATAGCGTTGTTTTTTACGGTGATTTCTAACATGGGGATTCTTAGATAAAGAACAATTACCACAAAATCAAAATTTCGCTCATTTGCCGTTCTGTCTAAATTGCCAAGCTGGCACAAACTTGGAATCACCCCAAACGCCGCGGCGATTTTTCTTAGCTTCGGCTTCTGCTTGTTCCAGAATACTTGCACTCGGACAGTTTTTCAAGTAAGGACGGTAAACCATTGCTAATCCTTCGCGGGTCAAAACTTCTTGGGCAAATGTGCCGTTTGGCAAGCGAACTTCGCTAACTTGGCGGCCGTAGCGGTCAGTATCGGTGACAGTCAAAACAACGCGACCACCCCCTTTTTTGACTAGCTGCTGCATTCTTTGGTGGGCTAGATTTCCCCACTTAAATTGATTTTTTTTTGCTGCTGCTTTGCTATTTTTCTCAGCATTGGTGTGCGCGACTTCCGGTGCATCTACACAGGCAAAACGCACTTTGATATCTTTCCCGGCGGCATCACTGGCGACAAGGGTGTCGCCGTCGCTGACTCGCTTGACAGCATAGTTATTCGGTGCAAACTTTTGCGGACACCCGAATAGTAGCAATAGCACAGCAACTGCACTTATGGTTTTTATTTTTGGGAAAATGGCGATTTTAAGTTGGCTCATATTTCTGTGTTTTATTTAGTTTCCATCCAATTTTGCCCAGCGTGGATGTCAACTATCAGCGGTACGCTAAGTGGCAGAGCATTTTCCATCGCACTTCTAATTTTCGGCTGCAATTCTTCCCATTCATCGGGAGGTACTTCAAAGATTAATTCATCGTGAACTTGCAGCAGCAGCCGCGCCTGATAGTTTTGCAAAATTTTGTGTACCTCAATCATGGCAAGTTTAATGATATCAGCACTAGAGCCTTGAATCGGAGCGTTGGCTGCGGCCCGCAAAGATTGGGCATCATCTCTGCTGACAGATTTAAGTCGATCGGAGTGAATGTCTTGGGGATTGCGGCCTTTTAAGTCGCGGAGGCTTTCGCTCTCGAAGTTTAAGTAACGGCGGCGGCCTAAAATTGTGGTAACGTATCCGAGGGCGATCGCCTCTTTTTTTACTTTCTCCAAAAATTCAAAAACTTTACTATAGCGAGCGTTAAATTTAGCAATAAACTCCTTGCCATCTTTGGAAGTCTTGCCCATCGATCGCCCAAACTTGATCGCTCCCATACCGTAAACTACCCCAAAATTAATCGTTTTGCCAAACCTGCGCTCGTCGGGAGTTATTTCTTCCTTTTCAAATAAAAGTTGAGCCGTCACGGTATGCACATCTCGGTTATTTTGATAAGCTTCAATTAACACAGGTTCTTGACTCAAGTGAGCCAAAATTCGCAGTTCAATTTGAGAATAGTCAGCAGACACCATCAGCCAACCTTCTTCGGGTAAAAAAGCTTTGCGAATTTGCTTAGAAAATTCCGTACCGATGGGAATATTCTGCAAATTAGGATTAGAAGAAGACAGACGACCTGTGTCTGTAACAGTTTGATTGAAATCAGTATGCAATCGCTGAGTATCGGGACGCACCCGCTTCGGTATAGCATCTACATAGGTAGAATAAAGCTTTTGCAGGGTACGGTAATCTAAGATAGCATCGACAACCTTATGGTCTCCTTGCAAATTTTCTAGGAAGTCAGCATTGGTGGAGTAGAAGCCTGTCGCAGTTTTACGAGACTTTTTGGTGTTTAGCTTGAGTATGTCAAACAGCAGTTCGCTCAACTGGGATGGTGAGTTCAACTTTAAAAGTTCACTGGGTGCTGTGTTGTCAACTTTCTGCTTAATTTCAGCCAAATTAAGGTTATTTTTTGGCAATATTTTCTTGAGATAAGGCTTTAAAATTGCACTAGGTACGGCTTCGTAAACTTTCTGAGGAACCGTCCCTAAAGTGGGTTCGATATGTTCGATTTTTTCGGCGAGATAAGCCTTGAAATCCTCAAGAGGTATGGCGTTATAAATTTCCTGCTCAATAGCTGCTAATTGCGGTTCCAGTTGATTGGAGAGTTCTTTAAGATGTCCTAGGTCTATGCGAACCCCCTGATATTCCATTTCTGCTAAAACTGGTTCTAGGGGCTGTTCTACTTCCAGCAATAACCCCTCCAAAGTTTTTCGGGGAAAGCTAGTTTTATCAGCTTCCTTCAATTCTGCTCTAAGTTTACCTACTAACTGAAATGTAGTGTAAACATCCATGCCGCAGTATTTAGCTACTTCTCCAATGCTGATGTCAGCAATTGTTTTGTTTTTTGGCACTAATTCATTGTAAGTTTGGGCAACAATGCCTAAGTATTTCTTTGACAATTCGCTGAGGCTGTGGCTAGTTTCTGGATTGAGTACGTAACTGGCTAGCATGGTGTCGAAGACGACTCCGGCTAGTTTGATTCCTTGACAACGCAGGATCGATCGATCGAACTTAGCATTTTGCAGCGCCTTGGGATAATTCTCGCTTTCCAAAATCGGACGCAAAGCATTCAAAACTGTGGCTTTGTCCAAGTTTTTGCCCGTTTTATGTCCCGTGGGAATGTAAGCGAGATCCTCTTCACCGATTCCCCAACAGCAGCCAATTCCGACTAATTCGGCGTCTCGCGGTTCGATCGCGGTGGTTTCGGTATCCCACGCCACGGGTGTAGTTTTGTCGGTGAAGGTTTGTAGCAGTTCGACTAATTCGTTTAACTGTTCGGTTGTTTGAATTATTCGGGGTTTAATGGGCAGTTTGTTTTCCTGCTGGGCGGCTTTGGTATCATCATGACTCCAAAAGGATAAGGCGTTTTCTTCTGAACTTTCAGAAGTTGGAGGTGACTTATCTATTGTGGGGTGGGCATCTTGCCCGCCCTGTTCCAAGGGCTTTTCTACACCCTCCAATGGCTGTTCTAGGGTGTTTTCCGACGAGGCAGAGCCTCTGGATATGCGTTCCCGGGCAGAGCCGGGGAACGAGGATTCTTCTTCTTGTTTTTCCTTCTCTTCTACGCCACCAAAACGCTTTTGAATTTGTTTAACTTTGCTTAAAAATGTTTTAAATTCCAACTTTTCCAGCATCGGAATCAAGGCTGATTCGTCAAAACCTATAAGCTGGCAATCTTCTAAGTTGATTTCTAATGGCACGTCTTGGACAATTGTCGCCATGCGTTGAGAATGATAAGCAGCTTCTTTGCCTTCTTCTAGCTTTTTCTTAGTTGCTCCTTTAATCTCGTCGATGGCTGCATAAATTCCATCAAGGGAATTGTAAGCTTCCAGCAATTGCAGGGCGGTTTTGTCGCCGATGCCTTTTACTCCGGGGATGTTGTCGGATTTGTCGCCGCACAAAGCTTTGTAATCTACTACTTGTTCGGGCAAAATGCCGAGTTTTTCTTTGACTGCTTCCGGGCCGTATTCTTGGGATTTGCCTTTGCCCGATCGCCTGAGTTCATCGGTACTCAAATATAATACGCTGATTTGTTTTTCGGTTTCTACTAATTGAAACAAATCTCGATCGCCCGTGAGGATTTTGACCTGATAACCCGCCGCGCTGGCTTTGTTTGCCAAAGTTCCCAAAACATCGTCCGCCTCGTAGCCGGGAGCAGTTATTGCAGGTAAATTCAAATAGGTGAGCAATTCTTGCAGATTTTTGATATCCGGCTTAAAATCTTCGGGTGTTTCGGCTCGACCGGCTTTGTAAGTGTCGTCTGCTTCGTGGCGAAATGTGGGTGTGGCGAGGTCAAAGGCGATCGCCATGTACTGGGGGTCGTGGGCCGCCATTACTTCCAGCAGCGACTTGAGAAAGCCAAAACAGACGCTGGTGGGAATGCCTGTTGTCGTTCGCAAGCCTCCGTCTCGACTTTTGGCAAAGGCGAAGTAGGAGCGAAAGGCCAGAGAGTGGCCGTCAACTAAGATGAAGATGGGAGCTTGATTTGCCGACACAGACACAAATACCGATCGCACGAAAGGATTTTCTCATTGTACTCAGTTGTCCGCCTGCATTGATCGACCGGAAGGATGGCCCGCAGACTTGAGGACGCTTGACACTCGATCGGATCTCGGCTTAATGTGCAGCTTGGCTGAGAATAGTACAAGATGGTGAAATACCTCACACTAACCTTGCGGTGAGCGTGTAGGCTTCGTGTCTCATTTGCCGTTGCGGGCGTTGGGGATATCCATTGCTGAATATTCGTCACTCAAGACGATCCAAGTCTTACACAGCATAAGAAGGCTTTGCAGCCTTTATCCCTTCGTAGGGAACCCACGCAGAAACCCTGTTTCCCAAGGCAAAAAACTATTCCGTATGACAAACTTGGATTGTATTTCAAATTAGGACGTATCCCAATAACCAGCGGTCTGTCTTTTCCCCCTTTCTCTCGCAGTTATCCTTGGTAAGCATACTACTGCTACTGTGACCTGTTGTTTGCAGCCGAGTGGGTGGGTCGCAACCACTTATATCTTACCATCTTTTTGTGAGAAATCAGGAAATTTTTGATTATTTCATAGACCTTGCGAAAGCTTATATCCCAACGCCCAATTGAGTACAATTACAGCGTGGGACTTACGCCAATTGAGTTAAGTACGATTCCCTAGGGGATAGCTTCGCTTCACGCGAATTTACCAACACCTGCCCGAAGCCTATGGCTGACATTAATCGATGCTACGAAATCCTCGAAATTGAGCCGGGAAGTTCCCTAGAAGAAATTAAGCGCGCTTACAGGGATTTAGCGTTTGTGTGGCATCCCGATCGGTTTGCCCACAACGATCGCCTGCAACAAAAAGCTCAACAACGATTAACAGAAATTAATGAAGCTTACCAGGAGTTGGTGTTATTTCTGAGTCAGCCTGAATCAAAGTCGATCGAACAACAGTTTCAGCAGCCACCGCCCCCTGCGCCGGAAAAGCCGCTGAGAAGGCGTTCTGCAAAATCAGCCGCCAAGCCTGGTTCCCAGCGCCGTCAAACCCGCCCAAAAGCCCCCTCCAAAAAATTTCTAACTCAAAAAAACTCTTCAAGCAAGAAACGATTTACCACTCACAATAGCCCAGCGTGGCGGGGCACAAAGCAACCAGGGCGAATCGTTGCGAGGAAAGCAGGGCCATCTCAAAACTATCGAAAGCTTACTTCGAGAAGGAAAACAGAATTTTCAACTCAATACTCAAAACCACGAATCCCGCCGAGGGAAGTGCGGCCATCTCAACACTATTCAAGCTTCCCTTGGTGGCCGCTGGCAATCGCTGTGGCGAGTTACGCTTTGACCGGTTGGATTTTGACGAAATCAGCGGCCCCGCTGTGGATGTGGGCTTTAATCTGCGGTGCAGATTGGCTGTGGGCCGCGATTTTGCTGGCGGAGGGTTCGGCAACGCCTAGAGTGTGGCTGGCGGCGTTAGTTTTGGCTGGGGCGGTAGGGGGGTCGATCGCTGGTTTTCAGGCGGGAGGAATGGTCACTGGGGCTGCTTGGGCAGCAGTTGGGGCTGGTTTGGGGGCGATCGCCAGTTCCGAGGCTGAGTCTCGGGCTGTGGCTGCTGTTTTAGCTGTAGGGGGAGTGGTGACAGTGGTGGGATTGATGGCGGGAACAGGTTCTGGGAATTGGGTTAAGGCGTTGGTGACGGCCGTGTGTTGGGCGCTTGTCGGCTTGATGTGCGGGCTGGCGACGGAACTAGGCGTCAATTCTGGCGGCCCCGTCGGGCTCTCTGGTGCGATCGGGCTGGGGATTGGGGCGTGGGCGGGGGTTTTGGCTGGGGCGGGTTCGGGGGATCTCGTCCAAGCTTTGGCTATCGCCGGGTCTAAGAGTGTTTATGGGGCTTGGGCTGCGATCGGCATTATTGCTGGAGTTGTGGCGCGGATGGTAGCTGCAGAAAGGTTGATCCACAACGGCAGCGCGCTTTATACGTTTATCCTGTTGGTGGCTACTTCCGGTTTTGGGCTGTGGCTGGGAAGTTGGTTGGGCGATCGTATCTTTTGAATTAGTCAGTTGGCAGTTGTCAGTTGTCAGTTGTCAGTTGTCAGTTGTCAGTTGTCAGTTGTCAACAGTTAACGGTCAACAGTCAACAGTCAACAGTCAACTATTCCGGAGGATTGCAACCGGAATTGATGTAAATCCCAGCACTTATCGCTTTTCAGCAGCGCTTCAAACTCAGCCCTTGGCAAAGCTGGGCTGAAAAGATGGCCTTGAATTTCGTCGCATTCGTACTCGCACAAAAAATCAAGTTCTTGCTCATTTTCTACCCCCTCAGCCACCACCGTCATGTTCATGCAGTGTGCCATTTGAATAATCGCTATTGTGATCGCTGCATTTTGGCGATCGTCTGCAATATCGCGAATAAAACTCTTGTCTATTTTGAGCGCATCAAACGGAAAGCGTTTTGGATAACTCAAAGAAGAATATCCCATTCCAAAATCATCAATTGCTATCCTAATACCCTGATCTTTCCACACCGTAAAAGCTTTAGCTGCTGCAATTTCGTCTTGCAAAACAAGACTTTCCGTCAGTTCTAATTCCAAACACTGGGGATCGAGATCGGTTTCTGTTAATATCTCCCTGACTCTTTCCGTGAAATTTTTGCGCTCGAATTGACGGGCTGACACGTTAACTGCCACTCGCAGGGGCGGTAAACCTGCTCTCTGCCATGTTTTAGTTTGCCTGCAAGCAGTCTCTAATACCCATTCACCCAACGGCGCAATCAAGCCCATTTCTTCAGCCATTGGAATAAATTCCCCCGGAGAAACTCGCCCCCGTTCTGGATGATTCCAGCGGACTAAAGCTTCAGCACCAATAATTTTACCTGTTTTAATTTCTATTTGCGGCTGATAGTATATTTCAAACTCTGAGCTTTTTAAAGCATGGCGCAGCGAAGTTTCTTGAAGAAGTGTATTGATGAAATAATTCGCCTTTTTGGGCGTATAAAAATTATAATTATTCCCGCCTTTTTGCTGAGATTGATACATTGCTATATAAGCATTTTTCAGCATTTCATCTCCGTCGATGCCGTCTCCGGGATACAAGCAGATCCCCATACTAGCCGTGACATAGACTTCGCAATCTTTGATAATCATACCTTGGGATACAATATCTAAAATGTTTTGAGCAATCTTAGCCACATCCTGTTTTTCTGCAACTGGTTTAAGAATCAGCGCGAATTCTGCCGCTTCCAAACGAGCAACAATATTAATGTTTTCCATGCAGTTAGTTAGCCGCTGGGCGATGCTGCAAAGCACCGAGTCGCCGATATCGTGTCCCCAGGTACTGTTAATGCGGTTGATTTTATCTAAGCTAAGCGTGACAACTGGAACGACTCCTGACAATTCTTTTTGACCATCTAATACTCGACTTAACTTTTCTCGCAAAAATGAACGATTCGGCAGGTTGGTCAAGCTGTCATACTGATGTCTGTAGAGTGCCAGTTGAATAGTTGTGTGCAAGTTTTTTTCTTCAAAGGGCTTGACAATATAGCCGAACGGTTTGGTACTATTGACTCGTCGCAAAGTAGTTTCATCGGCATAGGCTGTCAGATAAACTACGGGAATTTGAAAGCGCAAGCGAATTTCTTCGGCTGCTGTAATGCCATCGATTTCTCCTTGCAGGTTAACATCCATTAAAACTAAATCCGGGCGGAACTTGGCGGCCGATTCAATCGCTTCTTCTCCAGAATATACCATCCCAGTTATTCTATATCCTAGAGATATCAAACTGTCGGAAATGTCTTCCGCAATGATGCTCTCGTCTTCAACTATCAGAATTTTTTTGTTTGACACTAATTTTTCTCCTCCGAGTGCAATTTGGGTTGACAAAAGGTTATTCTAAAAGTCGTGCCCGCAGTTTCTAACAGTTCTATTTCCCCCCGGATTTGCTTGACTAAAGACCCGACAAGTCGCAAACCCAAGGTTCGGGCTTTGCGATAATCTAAGTCTTGAGGAAAACCAATTCCGCTGTCGCTCACGGTTAGCACGCAAACTCTGTTATTATCTAAAGTGAAATCTATGTTAATTTTACCTTTAACTTGTCCTTTAAAGGCATATTTGAGGGCATTTGTTACAAGCTCGTTGATAATTAACCCGCAAGGAACGGCCGTATCAATATTGAGTGAACACGGCGCAATATTTGTTTGCAAGTTGACGCCTTCTGCATGATTTTCATAAGCTTGGAATAAATTGTGGGCGAGATTTTGGATATATTCAGCAAAGTCAATGTTTGACAAGTCTTTGGATTGATACAATTGTTCGTGAACCAGGGCCATTGATCTGACTCGGTTTTGACTTTCTTTTAACATTTCACTAACGTGGCTGTCTTGGATGTAGCGTGACTGAAGTTTGAGCAAACTGGAAATAACTTGGAGGTTGTTTTTGACACGGTGGTGAATTTCTTTGAGGAGAACTTCTTTTTCTGCGAGGGATGCTTTGATGCCATCTTCGTCGCGCTTGCGATCTGTAATATCCCGCACTACTGCTTGAATTACTTTTCGTCCGTTAATTTCCATTGCATTTAACAGCACTTCAGCGGGAAATTCTGAACCGTCGAGTCGTTTTTGTACCCAGTCAAAGCGACAGCTACCTGTTTGCATTGCTGTCGATATTCTCTGTATTGCTAGACTGGATGAGTCTTGTCCGCTAGGCTGAAATTGTGGGGAAAAGTCGCTCAGTTTCTTGCCGTAAAATTCTTTGGTGTTGCTACAGCCAAATATTTTTAAGGTAGCGGGGTTGCAGTCAAAAAACTCCTTTTCGTCAAGCAACATTACTGCGTCGCTGGTGGCTTCATAAAGGCTACGAAATTTGTGTTCGGATTCTTGCAGCGAGCAGATCAATTGGTTTTTGAGAGCTTCTGCACGCTTGCGGTCGGTAATGTCTATTCCTACAGAAACTGCTGCGGTTCCCTGATGATATTTCTGAGCTACTATCAAATAGTTGCGGACGAAACCGTTAATTTCTATTTCTATTTCTTGGCAGGTTTGCTGAGATGAACTGTTAAAAAAAATTCGGATCAGTTCTCCGAAAGTCGAGCCTTTGTCGAGAAAGTTGATTTCTTGACCGACAAAGCTTTCAGGAGACAGGTTGAATGAGGTTGCTAAGTGCTGGTTGACTCCAATATACCGCAAATCGGAACTGATCCAAGAAATCAGTCCGGGTACGGCATCCAAGACGGCGCGAAGTTGGTCTGTAGCTTCTTGGAGTGCTTGTTCTGATCGCTTGCGATCGCTAATATCTGTCGCCGTTCCGCACAACCCTAAAATAGCGCCGTTTTCAGCTTGGTTGACGATGCTGTTGACGCGCAGGTGGACGGGAGTACCGTCTTTGCGAAGGTGTACTGTTTCGTAAGGAGAATTAGCGGTTTGTGGCTGAATTTTGGTTCTCGCTAAAAGTTGGGCAAATATTTCTCTTGGTCTATTTTCTTGATCGGGAACTAAAAAATCGGTGAAACGCCGTCCGATCATTTCTGGCGGTTCGTAACCGTAGATGCGTTTGGCGGCGGAATTGACAAAAGTCAAGAGGCCTTCAATATCGATCGACCAAATCAATTCTTGGGAGGTTTCTACGAGGTTGCGGTACTTTTTTTCGCTTTCGGCAAGTGCTGCATTGAAGACAGCCGTTTGCTGCTGCAGTCTGTCTTCTAATTCTTGATTTGCCGTTTCCAGAGTGGCGATGGACTGCTCGCGCTCGGTAATTTCAGTAGAAACACCGACGGCGCCGACAACTTCGCCGTTTCCATCTCGCAGGGCTGCCGATCGAATTTCGTGAATAAAATGCCTCTCTCGGACGTTCCAAGTGCGATCGTTTCCTGCTAGTACCTCAGCAATATTTTCTAAGATATCTGGCTGGCTGCTGTAAACTTCACAAATCGACAGCCCGACAGTTGCACCTGGTTTGAGTCCCAAATTTTCTAATCCTTTCCCTGCTGCAAGGGTTAACTTGCCGTCTCTGTCTGTGGCCCACAGGAAAATTGGGGCACAACTGACGGCGGCGTGAAGGGTTTCGTTGGCTTGTTTGAGCCGAGCGATTTCTGCGTGAAGCAGATCCTGGGTGGTGTTTAATTCTACCCTTAGTCGATCGGCTTTTTGCTGCCAACTGGCAGCAGTAGCGCACATTTCTGGGAGATTGCGGGAACGACAGATGGATTGGTTGCAGTGTGACATGGTTGCTCTAGGGCGCACTGTATATTTAACCTCAGCCTATCTTTTAAGCATAAACTTTTTAAGTCAAATATTACAATTAGCAGGAATACTCCTCCGACCAAGATGCGATATATTAAAGCTACTTTAAAGGATTCAGAAATTGAGGCTCGCTCAGGCTTTCCGGCGACAGTTCACAAATTGATAATAAGCTGAATAAGGCCGATGCGTCGGTATTTTTACGGTCACTATTTGTAGTAATGCAAAAAGAAGTTCCGCAATCCTCGGCTTGCACAAGAACTGGGATTGTAAATTTATTATATTTGTTTGCGTAGATTCACGCACCGAGGAATCTGGAATCGGGAAAATAGAAATATAGGCAGCGCCTGAATGGTTAGGAGGTACTTAATTTGTGAAAATCATGAAGTCGATTCCCTCTTCTTTCTGCCTTCTGCCTTCTGCCCTATTCCCTATTCCCTATTCCCTATTCCCTATTCCTCTTTCTTCCATCCGCTACATCTTGTACAGTGATCGTTGCCGAACTTCCTTCAATTAACTCCCCAAATTTTGACAGTTTTGTCTAAGCTGCCGCTGATAATAGTTTCACCATCGCTGCTAAAAGTAAGACAAGTAACAGAGTTTTGATGTCCGCTGAGAGTGTGAATATTTTCGCCCGTACTGGCATTCCAAAATTTGATATTACCATCGGCACTAGCAGTGACAACAGTGAGTCCGTCGGCACTAAAGGCGATCGCATTTATCGAGTTAAAATGCCCGGCCAAAGTGATTGAACTATCTGGATTCGATAGCGGCCGCAGTTGAATATTTCTGTCCCAGCCGCCAGTAGCCAAAGTCTGCCCGTCTGGACTGAAAGCCAGACAATTCGCGTAACCCTTAATTGTTTGGAAGCATTCTCTGCTGCGGAGGTTCCACAGTTTAATTGTACCGTCAGAACTGCTGCTAGCGAGAGTTTGTGCGATCGGGCTAAAAGCAAGACTAACAATTCCTGCTTTATGAGCTCCCCAAGTTAAAAGACTGCCAAAAGTACAGATTAACTTTCCCGTCTCTAAATTCCAAATTTTGATAGTAGTATCTGCCGAACCTGTGGCGATAACTTGACTATCGGGACTGATAACAATTGCGCTAATTTCCCCTTCATGTCCGAGAGAAGTATGCCGCAATTCTCCTCCTTGCCAAATTTCGATCGCACGATGTTTCGGAGTATTTCTGCTTCTCACAAAAACTTCGCTTTCTTGGCAAAGGACAAAAGTTTCTTGAGCGCGGGGATACTTGTCAACAGTATAGAGTATTTCTCCTGTATCTACATCGCAAATTCTAATTATTTTGCCGTGCAAACTCGCCGTGCGAGATCCTCCGGGACTAATCGCAACATTTGTGCCAGTTTTCACACTGCGAATGGAGTCAAAAAGCTTGTAAGGCACGAATTCTTTTAAAGCTTGGCGCACTAGAGGTTCTGTCCTCGATCGCAAAATTAAATAAGCAACTCGCTGCACTTCTGCTGCGGGGTCAAGCAGCGCCTCAATTGCTAAATTTAAACCAGCGCCTCCGTATTTAGGAGCATCTTTAACAGCGGCAATCCGAGCCTCGATACTAGGACTGTTGAAGCGCTGCTTGACTCCGGCGATGCCTCCCAAAACTGCGGCGGCGATCGGGATTTGACTTTGGCCGCCGAGGACGGCATCATATTCTCTAGGTTGATTAGAATTGTCGGCCATCATACGATTTTAGATTTTAGATTTTGGATTTTAGATTTGAAGAATTGGAGGATTGAAGAAAGCGAACTCACGCACGGATAAATCGGGGCAATTGTTATCGGATACTCTGTTGTGATTTTCTGAACCTATGAATCCGGGGGCTTGTACCCGGGCTGCTTTCTGTGACGCTAAAACCGGGTTTAAGAGCACAATTTCTAACTTCTTGACTCTTGCTGTTTATGCTATTATAATCAAATCAGCGTTTTACACAAAAATCCGAAAGTGATATGTCACACTTCACAACTATCAAGGTTCAGATCAAGAACGGCGAACTGCTGCATCAAGTGTTGGAAGAGTTGGGTTATCAAGTAGAGTCCAATGTGCAGGTACGGGGTTATCGGGGTGACAAAACTAATGCCGAGTACGTGATTCGGCAATCCAATGGTTACGATTTGGGTTTTCGCCGCAGCGGAGAGGATTACGAATTGGTGGCGGATTTTTGGGGCGCTCGAATTAATCAGCAGGAATTTATCAATTCAATCAGTCAAAAATACGCGCGGAAAAGTTTGATGGCGGCGGTGCATTCAGAGGGTTTTCATGTTGAAGAAGAGGAAACTTTGGCAGATGGAACGCTGAGAGTTGTAGTTGGTAGATGGGTTTAAGACTCGCTCTGGATTAACTGGTAAGCTATTTGGCATTTAAATTGAAGATGGAGCGCGGGCAGGATGCCCGCGCCACAAAAGTTTAAGTAAACCCTAGCTTAAAAATTAAATGGGCGACAGCTTATTGAAATATCAAGAGGAGTAATCATGTGCCGATCGTACTAATTATCCTGGCGCTTGTAGTTGGCATTGTTGGCGCGATCGCCCTTGGAGGATACCGCTGGCATCTGGGTACCAAGGAACTGCGAACAAATCTGGAAGCTGCGCGATCGCCGATTAAACCTCTCACATTTGATGCGCGGGAAATTGCCGATTTACCCCAGCCAGTGCAGCGCTACTTTCGCGCGGTGATCGAGGATGGACAACCGCTAATTGTAGCAGCGCGGGTTTCCCACGAAGGCACGTTTAACATGAGCGAAACCGCAGAAAAATGGAGCGCCTTCACCTCAACTCAATTGGTAATTACTCAGCGCCCAGGCTTTGACTGGGAGGGGCGAATTGCCATGATGCCCGGTATCAATGCGTTTGTTCATGATGCCTACATTTCTGGCGAAGGCATCCTCCATGCAGCGCTGCTGGGCCTGGTGACTCTGGCGGATCTCCGCGGCACTCCAGAAGCTGCACAAGGCGAACTGATGCGCTTTTTCGCGGAGGCGGCTTGGTATCCGACGAGACTGCTGCCGAGTCAGGGTGTTCGCTGGGATGCGATCGACAATTCTTCGGCCAGAGCAACGCTACAGGATGGCGACACCGCTGTTTCCCTGGATTTCCGCTTTGATGAAGCAGGGCTAATCGCCAGTATCCGCGCCGAGGCCCGCGCCCGTACAGTTAACGGCGGGCTGGTGTTTGCGCCCTGGCAAGGCCGCTTCTGGGACTACGAATTGCGAGACGGTATGCGGATTCCCCTCTCCGGTGAGGTGGCGTGGCAACTGCCTGATGGCTCGCTATTGCCCTACTGGCGCGGCCGCATCACGAATATTGCCTATGAGTTTGCACGATGATTCTATAGCAATCCTAAATGATTCAGATAAATTTGTAGGGGGTAGTGCTACCCCTACTCCCCGTGCCTACCCCTTATCTATCGGGCAACCACGGGGAGTAGGGGTCGGATTGCCCCTACAATAATTATGCAAATGATTTAGGATTGCTATAGTTTGTGTTGTCGGTTGCGTCGGAGATTTTCTCCCCTATTTCATGGGAACAATCTGATAATTAGAGTACACAGGTAAACGGCTATTAGCAAAAAAAGTTAATTACCCATGAACATTTCAGAACTCAAGACAGCAGTAAGGGAACTTCCAGAAAATGAACTCGCAGAGTTTCTCGAATGGCTTGATGAGTTTCAAGCAGCTCTCGCCGATCGCCAGTGGATCGATGGTGTACGAGTTAAGATAGATGCTGCTGTTGCCATGTCGGAACATACTCCACCGATTGATGGCGAAACGTTTATTGCAGGGATTTTGGATCGTTTCCGGCAAGTACGCGAGAGTAAACAAGGCTATACTAATTGAAATGCTTGTATGATAGTTGCATTCAATTCCTGCATTTTCTGACTTCCTAACTCGCCCAATCTTCTCACTATTAATCTCTGTTCAAGACTGACAATCCGAGTCACTATAACTTTAGAAGATACTTTTAATCCCGTGCTGGGAAATTCTGGATCTGAAGCATTTAAAGCAAATTCATCTAAACTTAGGGTAGTGACATTTTGCGAAGAAATGAAGCAGAGCGTAATTTCATCTATGGTTGAACTTGCCCACAGCACTAAAGCCGGACGTAACTTTTTCTGACTCAAATCTGTAAAGGGAAATTCAGCTAAAACAATATCTCCTTTTTTTAGCTTCACTAAATTGGCTCTCCATCTTCAAGGGTGTAAATATCAGGTTCGTCGTGCAGGAATTGAAATGCTCCTCCGCTTTGGGCTAACTGGGCTATTTCCGCAGTAGAAGGATAGGGGATGTTACTAAATAGTTTTGCTTTGATTAGCAATTGCTCTTCTTCTGAGAGTGTCTGGATGATTTGTACTAAGGATTCAATGAGTTTTGTGTTCATAGCTGAAAAAATCTGGGGATATTTTATCTTACTTCAACAAGGCAACCTTCGATCGCTTCATAGAGGTTTTGCAGCAATTCCTCAAAAGTTTCTCCCTCAGTTGCACAGCCAGGAATAGCAGGAACTTCTGCCCAGTATCCGCCTTCTTCTGCTTCGTGAATGATAATTTTGATTTTCAATTGATCCTCCTAATTTATTCTCAAAACTTACCTGTTCATTACTGTAGCAGACTTTACTCCTCCAAGTCCACCTGTTTAACCTGCTCTAAAGGTATATCTAGCGCTTCTGCAATTTGCTCGTCGCTCAAGCCAAACTGCCGTAATTTATCAATTGTTTCAATCTTAGTTTGATTTTTGCTTTCCTCCTGCAAGTCGGGAATTTCCGGCTGACTTTTATCTGGCGTAGGAGTAGAGGGTTCAGGGCAATTATTTATGCAGCCAATACCAATAAGATTTTTATTAATATTGTTTTCATTGCCAAAAGTTATATTCAGATTTATATGCCTTTCTAAGACGGATTCAAGATTACTTTTTTTCACTTGTTCGCCAAACACTTCAGATAACATTTGCAAAAGCTCGTGACTAGCCTTTTTAACGTGCTGGGAGCTATAACCATAAGTTTCTGCAACGTCAGCATATCTTTGACGCTTCAGTATGCCTGCGATAATCCTCCGCTGCAAGTTATTTAGACGTTTACCTGTGTTGGTATAGACAGCTTCATCGACAAATTGCAATATCTGAGGACTATCCATAGGTGGGATGGTGAGATAGGTATGGTTACTATACCAAACTTTTTCCAACTTTTTCCAACTTTTTCCAGCTAGTATCTAAAGTGTCTATAGCAATTTTATGAAGATCCAACTTTTTCCCACTTTTTTGGGTTTACGGCTTTGAATGCTCCGTTTATAATTAAAAGTAATGATTATATTAATATTTGTGTAAAGTCAATTGCGATTATTTCCTACAAGCGTAATAAACTGCAAATGAGAAATTTCCGCCAATATTCAAATATATGTAAATATGAAGCATTACATCAAGAATATGGATATGGTGGCATGAGGATAAATAAAATGCTATTAGCAATATGTACTATTTCATTATTAGCTACTTCAATTAAATCCGTAGCTCAGCAACCTACAAATAGACCAGATACTGGCACCATCAAACAAGGCTCTGGTACTTCAACTAAAAAAGCACCGATATCATCACCTACTCCATCGCAAAATGTTTTAACACTCAACGATACTACCGCTGTACAACAAACAAATAAAGAAACTGATTGGATCACAATGGTAGTTTCTCTACTTAGCTTACTTGTATCTTCTGCTGTTGCTTATAGCTCTAATTTTAGAAAAGAACGTATTCAGTTATGTTTTGGAAGAGATATCATACTTTTCCCCGTTCCTAAAACTAATGTTACAACAAGTAGTACAAGCATTGCGGGAGTAGGATTTAACCTACCGATCACATTTTACAATTGGAGTCCAAAAGGTGGAACAATTCAACGTATTCGCTTAGTTGTTTCCAAACAAGGTCATGATGATTGTTATGACATGACATGGACTACCTTCGTTAAGATTGAAAATTCTGAATTTCAAGATGAAAATTTAGCTCAGCCAATTGCTATAAAAGGTCTTTCTTCGGTGAATAAAGTAATTCGGTTTGATTGGATTACTGAAATAGGAGGAAGACAATTCCAGGTCAAAACAGGTGATTACGAGTTGATGATTTATGCATAAACAAAAGATGTACCAGTGCCTGACTTAGGATTCAAAAGTTGTTTTACCATTAAAGATGAGGACGATCTGAATTTCAAGAATATTATGGCTCAAAATAAAAGCACTTCAATTTGGATACCACTGAAAGCAAATGAAAAGCCAAATCGGTTTTTATCAAGAAACGATGTTGATACATTTTATCCTAAATCAATAGTAAAATAGTTTGTGATTAAGGAGTATTTTAAAGTATGTCTGACAATAATCGGTCAATTAATGTGAGTGGTGGAAATGTTTACGGTGCTGTGAGCGGTGGAACCATCTACGGTGCTTCTAACAGGGGAAACGTCGCTAATCAAATGACCCAGGGAGCTAGTATCCAAGTCAACAATATATTATCTGAGTCTGAGCAAAAGCAAACTCTTGCTGCTTCAGCTAAAGAAATTCAACAACTTCTCGAACAGTTAGCAAGAATTAATCCAAATCCTACTGAAGCCGAAAAGATTGAGTACGTTCATGATGAAACAACCCCTAGTTTCAAGCGTCGCTTGATTGCTGCATTGCAGGCTAGTGGTGAAGCTGCGATCGAAGAGTTTTTAGACACTCGCTATGTCATTGTCGGGAAGGCTATCGTTAAAGGTTGGATGAAACCAGAATAAATTGTGGTGCGTGAAGTGCGATCGCCCTAACCAGAAAAAAGCCCGATCGCCCGCAACTCCAAATCGTTTCAACGTCAGGAATATCATACCGCCGCGCGATCGCATCTTAGTTGCGATCGCGCCTATCTTTGTAAAACTCCCCTGGAAGTTGCAATTACTACGCTAAGCTGCTACCGTTAACATAGACGCATCGTAGGAAAACAACTGATGACACTAACAGAATTACTCCCTACCATTAGACAACTGTCTGCGATCGAGAAACGAGAGTTAATCCGCATTCTAATGGCGGAAGAAGATATCAGTGAGGATATTTTCCCTTTGGAACCTTACAAGATTTACTACCTACCAACACCCTACGATACTTTTGGTGCTGGTGCAGCTTTGATGCAGGCAATGAATTTGGCTAACAACAACGAAAACTGAGTATTATGCGATTCCAATACTCTACCAATGACCCCTCTCAAGATGAGTTTGATAGCCTACCCCGCATTCCCTTGATTCTGCACCACAATAACCAGGGAGTCGAAGTTGTTGGGTTAGTAGATAGCGGTGCAACCGTGAATGTATTGCCTTACCAAATAGGAACTCAGCTTGGCTTAGTTTGGGATGACAGTAAAGCCATTATTCGACTTGCTGGTAACATTGGTAATCAACCAGCGATGCCAGTATTTTTCATGGCTGAAATAGGGGAGTTTGCTCCGGTAAGATTAGTATTTGCTTGGGCAAAAAGTGACCGCGTATCATTGATTCTGGGACAGACAAATTTCTTCTTAGAATTTGACGTTCACTTTTATCGTTCTCGGC
Organism: Microcoleus sp. B13-B6; assembly: GCF_036705405.1. NCBI lineage: Bacteria > Bacillati > Cyanobacteriota > Cyanophyceae > Oscillatoriales > Microcoleaceae > Microcoleus > Microcoleus sp. B13-B6. The sequence goes on along the minus strand of NZ_JAUBUJ010000027.1, from coordinate 51,390 downwards.
TTGAGTTCGATATTGAGCTGAAGCGTTAATCTCCACCAGAATTCATGTACCCAGCGCATCCCATAAATCTGACATCGGCTCATCAAAATCCTCAGCAATTACCAACGGCATCCCGCGCAGAGGATAATGCTTTTGCGCTGTCAATCCAGCACTCGAAATCTCAGCTAAATCTGTCAACATAGAAGGCTCAGCATTCGACAAGCGCGTCTGACGCAAAAAACTCAATAGCACCTGAAGTAAATCATCTGATGCTCGATCGATCTCATTGATTAGTTCTTCCCGGACGGTCACGATCGCACATTCTCCTTGCTAGACTTCTGTACCCATTATAATTATCCAAGAGCCGCTTTATTAAAACTTCCGCATCAGGGCCCAGAAACCGGGTTTTTTGCCTTGGGTACTGGCTGCAACGAAATATTTTCCTAAAAACCCGGTTTCTTTCTAAAAAAAACATTGCCGCATCCTTGGGAATGGCTAAGCCACCCCAAATCCCGTATATTCGCGCACATAGGTTGCTTGAAATCCCAAGATAATATCATCCTCTGCCACACCCATTGCCACCAACTCGTGCGCGACTCGCATCTCCGTTGTATTCTGCTGCAACCAAATCTTGCCATCCTTAATATCCAAATGGATCACACATCCATACACCCGCCGATGCCCATCCCAACCAACATTCGTCACCTGATAATGATCCCGCTGCGTATCAAAAATTATTTGCGACTCGATCGCACCGTTGGAGACCGGAATTGCCGCATATTGGGTCAATAATGCTTGAATCGACTGACGATAATGCTCTAGTTTATCCATTGCACAATCACCTCATTTATTGGCTCGTAAACAATGCGGTTAACTTGATGCCGCTCTACCGAGATTCTTCAACTTTATTGTACTTCCAATCGCGTCTATCTGGAAAAGCTCGATCGACCTTCTGAACAATAAGTCTATTCTGTGTTTGTAGATCGATCGACCTCACCCTCACCCTCATCCTCCAAAACTTCACCCAAATAGCGCTGCACAAACTCCCGCGCTGCATCTATATCTAGCAACTTTAACGCCACAACCATCTTCACAAGCGTGTCTCCCGTTGGATCGATGAGCTCATTAAACCAACGATAGACAACGGAACGTCGCACGCCCATTGCGATCGCCAATTTGTTTTGGCTAATGCCATAGGTATTCAGCACATCTCTCAAAACTCGACCAGCTTTCCCCATGCACCCCATGATGCCAAGGGATGCCCCAACCGTAAATGACTACATATATGTATTCATTGCGGTATGATATTGGTAACTACACATATGTAGTCATAGGTTGATTTTGAAGATGAGGACTTCCCAATGGCTAAAGACTTTCCAATCGAACCGCCCAAGGACACCCAACAAGAGGCAGAACCCACGGACGATCGAGAAAACCGGGAACCCGTGCGTATCATGGTTGTTGGCTCCCGCCAAGGCATAACCGCCGTAGTAAATTGGCTGGTGCGACTAGGTTTTGCCCAAATGGCAGACTGGAGCGACTTGCAGCGTGCACCGAATACCGGCCAGTGGATGCGCGTGCTCACCAAATGGTTGCAGAAGAATTGACGCAACTGACGAGGAGGGCGATCGCATTTCATAAACCTGATGTTTCGGAATCGTGCGATCGCCCGTCAAGTTCGTAGGCCGGGGCCGGGGCGTAGCCATCGCCCTATTGATACAATCGAGATAGCGGTCGTTATTCCCGATTCCCACCATGACATTCATCAACCCCAAAACCGATTACGCCTTCAAAAAAATATTTGGTTCCTCAGAAAGCAAAGACATTCTGATCAGCTTTCTCAACGCCATAATTTACGAGGGCAATCCTACCATTGAAGACTTAGAAATTATCGACCCCAACCTCCCGCCCAAAGTCGAAGGTTTAAAAGACTCCTCTTTAGATGTCAAAGCCCAACTAGCCGACGGTACTTTAGTCATCATTGAAATGCAGGTATTAAACGTCGAATCTTTCGGACAAAGAATCTTGTACAACGCCGCCAAAACCTACGCATCTCAATTGCAAAAGGGACAAGGATATCGAATGCTCAGACCAGTAATTGCCTTAACAATAACTGATTTCGAGATGTTTAAAAACAGCAACAACTTAATTTCGCGATTTGTCTACAAAGAAGAGATTTCTAACTTACCCTATCCCGATAACGATCTAAAGTTAGTATTTGTAGAATTACCAAAATTTACCAAAACAGTAGACCGACTAGAAACTCTAGCAGATAAATGGCTCTATTTCATGAAATACGCGGTAACGATAACGGAAATCCCGCCAGTAATGGATAGCGTACCCGAAATCCATCAAGCTTTTGACATCGCAGATCGAGTGAATTTAAGCCCGGAGGAAATAGCAAATATCGAACGGCAAGAAATGTTTATTTACGACCAGCAAGGAGCGATAATTAAAGCTGTTAAAGATGCTGTTCAAGAAAGCAGACAAGAAAGCAGACAAGAAGGCCGACAAGAAGGCCGACAAGAAGAAAAGCTGACGATCGCACGGCAGTTACTCGATCGCCTAGATGACGCAACAATCGCTCAAATAACCGGACTTAGCGTTGAGTACGTGCAGAATTTGCGATCGGAATGAGATTTATTTCAAAAAGAGCACCGATGATAAAATCGAAATAGCGATCGTGATTCCCGATTCCAACCATGACATTCATCAACCCCAAAACCGATTACGCCTTCAAAAAAATATTTGGCTCCTCAGAAAGCAAAGACATTCTCATCAGCTTTCTCAACGCCATGATTTACGATGGCAATCCTACCATTGCAGACTTAGAAATTATCGACCCTAACTTACCGCCCAAAGTCGAAGGCTTGAAAGATACTTATTTAGATGTCAAAGCCAAACTAATTGATGGTAGGCTAGTCATTATTGAAATGCAGGTATTAAACGTAGAGTCTTTCGGCAAGAGAGTTTTGTACAACGCAGCCAAAACTTACGCCTTTCAATTGCAAAAAGGAGAAGGCTACCGAATGCTCAAACCAGTGATAGCATTAACACTGACTGATTTCGAGATGTTTGCAAATAGCGCTCGACTAATTTCGAGATTTGTCTACAAAGAAGTAACGAGCAATCTCCCATATACCGATAATAACATCGAGTTGGTATTTGTAGAACTTCCTAAATTCACCAAAGAAGTAGACCAGCTAGAAACCCTTGCGGATAAATGGATATATTTCATGAAATATGCGAGGACAATAACGGATGTCCCGGCAGTAATGGATAGCGTTCCAGAGATTCATCAAGCCTTTGACATCGCAAATCAAGTCAATTTAACACCTGATGAATTGGCGGATATCGAACGGCGAGAAATGTTTATTTATGACCAACAAGGAGCTATACTCCAAGCCGTTCAAGCAGAAAAGCTGGCGATCGCACGGCAATTGCTCGATCGCCTGGATGATGCAACTATCAGTCAAACAACCGGACTCAGTATAGAGGATGTGCGGAATTTGCGATCGGAAGTTTGATGCGTCGAAAACCAGACATGACTTTGTTCGCGTCCATTTTCTTAGTCTCGCGTTGCGCGGACTTCGTTTGACAAGAAGCGGTTGAAACCGCCGAGTCATAAACCCTACCTCAAAAACAACTTATAAGCCGGATTTTGACTCTCATCCCCATACTGATAGCCCAGCGTATCCAAAAAAGCCTGCCATTCCTGCATCTCATCGGGCGGTACTTGAATTCCCACCACAATTCGCCCGTAATCGGCGCCATTATTTCGATAGTGAAAAACGCTGATATTCCAGTTAGGACTCATCGAACCGACAAACTTCATCAACGCACCCGGACGTTCGGGAAATTCAAAGCGATAAAACAATTCATGATCTGCCAGCATCGAACGCCCGCCCACCATATGCCGCACGTGCAATTTCGTTAATTCATCATCAGTTAAATCCAAAGTCTTGAAACCACAATCTTCAAAACTTGCGGCTATCTTCACCGCATCCGCACGGTTTTCAATTTGCACGCCGATAAAAATATGTGCTTCTTTTTCATCCGCAATTCGATAGCTAAATTCAGTTAAATTGCGCTTGCCCAGACATTCGCAAAACCTGCGGAGACTTCCCGGTTGTTCGGGAATTGTGACTGCAAAAATGGCTTCGCGGCGTTCGCCAAACTCGGCTCTTTCTGCTACAAAACGCAGCCGATCAAAATTCATGTTCGCGCCACAAGCAACAGCAATTAATGTTTCTCCTGCGATTTGTTCCCGTTCCACGTAAGCTTTCGCACCTGCGATCGCCAAAGCGCCAGCAGGTTCTAAGATCGATCGCGTATCTTCAAAAACATCCTTAATCGCCGCGCAAACATCATCCGTATCCACCAAAATAATCTCATCCACATACTCCTGACACAACCGAAAAGTTTCCTCCCCAACTTCCCGCACAGCAACGCCATCAGCAAATAAACCCACCTGCGACAAACGCACCCGTTTACCCGCTTTCAGGGATTGATTCATTGCATCGGAATCCACCGGTTCGACGCCAATAATCTTAATTTCCGGCCGCAACCGCTTGACATAGGCCGCAATTCCCGAAATCAATCCGCCGCCACCAATTGCCACAAAAATCGCGTGAATTGGTTTTTGATGTTGCCGCAGAATTTCCATGCCGATCGTACCCTGTCCAGCAATCACGTAGGGGTCATCAAAAGGGTGAATAAAAGTCATACCTTTTTGGGCCTCTAATTGACGCGCAAAAGCGTAAGCATCATCGTAAGCATCCCCATGCAAGACTACCTCTCCACCACGGGCTATCACCGCATTTACCTTCACCTGCGGCGTCGTTACGGGCATGACTATGATCGCGCGAGTTCCGAGGTGGCGGGCGGCGAGGGCGACTCCTTGGGCGTGGTTGCCGGCGGAAGCTGCAATGACGCCTTGTGCTAGCAAATCCGGCGACAGTTGCGCCATTTTGTTGTACGCACCCCGCAGTTTGAAGGAAAACACCGACTGCATATCCTCTCGCTTCAGCAAAAGTTTATTGTTGAGCCGTGCTGATAGATTCGGGGCGCATTCTAGGGCTGTTTCTTGAGCAACATCGTAGACGCGGGCGGTGAGGATTTGTACTAGGTAATCGCAAAGCATGGGGTTAGCAGGTTGGTTGATGCCGGATGGTGGGTTAATTGTACGGCACTTGTGCGATCGTTAGGTCGGGATTTTGGGGCGATCGCAGTTCGCAGTTAACGAAAGATTCAGTCAACTTGGTTTGATTTAGTTACATAAATAGTCAATCCTATTCTGGCATCCCGATCGAACTTTAACCCTACTTCTGCCTCCGAGGTTATTTCCACCTGATTGTGGGAAATATCATTAAGCTGAATGCTCTCAATTTTAGGAGAGTAGCAGTACGACAATTCATCATTAACTAAAACTAGAAAAACACGTCCTCCTACAGTTAAGGTAACTTCCTGAACTTTGGCTACGCCTGCTTGTGGCTTTTTGAACCACTCAGTAATTTTTCCAATCTCCCTTACCAGCCCTCGATCGATCTGGCGTAAAATTATATTGTAGGTGACTAAATCGGCAAGGGATTTACATAAAGCCTCAACAAAATCACCTAAGTCCAACAGTTCTTGAGTTCCCAAAATCTCATCTGTAGAGCCGTGTGCTGCTTTATTTCGATAGTCAACCAGTTGTTTGAGTTCTCCTTCTGCCGTGTTTTGACTGCCGCCAACTTCCTCTACAAAATATTTAATTTCTTTGTGGTTAATTACCCATTTCCACGCCTCATCAATCCCAGCATTTTTCAAAACTGTTTCTAGCACTTCCTTCCGTAAATTTTGCTCGTGCAATAGGAAAGCATCAGGAAGTAGTTCGTATTTTCCAGTGTCAGTAATTCCACAGGATAATCCTTGCACTACTTTCTCAACTGAAAGGTGTTGAAACCTATTCTTTTTGATGTCAATCAATAAACGCCCTATACCCTCTCGATGGGTATTTTGGATTTTTTCTCCCAAATCTGAATAACGTGGAACCAAATCGGGCATCCGTCGCAGCCAATCAGAAATTAAATCCTCAACGAAGCGCTCGTAAATAGCATACAATCGGGTTACAACAGCAGAGCGATCGTAAATTTCCCACTCCTTTTCGCTAGGAATTACGTCTATTAATGCGGCAAATTCATCATCTTCTGCCAACTTCTGTTTATTTAAACTGTCTCGAAATACGATTCTTCTAAGTCGATGGTTAGTCTTGATTATCGCACGAACTGTTGAAATTTTGACACTAGCTTTCTCGATCAGCTCCTCAAACATCGCAAGTTACTCTCCGATAACTTGCGAAAGCATTTCGTCAAATATTCCGAGCCGCTCCTGAATCTCTGCTTTACTTGTTCCACCTCCTGTCAAAAAACGAGCTTCCGGTTGGTTAAAGAGGTTTTTTGTTGCTTCAATAACGCGATGTCTTCCAGACATTAATTGATAGGCATCAAGTAAATGCTTGTTAAAACCAAGCATAGTCGCATCATAATAGAATCGATTGGATTGTTCAGACCAAGTTTGAGATTGAGGATCGAATGGTTTAAATAAATGCTGTCCGTAAACTCGATAGGCTAATGAAAGAGTTTCTATAAAAGAATCTTCCAGAAAATTAATATCGTGCAGGGAAAAACTTGCAGTTTTCATCATATACAAGTCTAAAAAATCTGGCAGTTCCATTTGATAATGTTCTATATTTCTTAGGGCAAAAAAACGCAAAACTAATTCAGCATCTTCCATTTTTTCATAAATACTGTTCTTCTCTAAGTCTCGGCTTTTATCGTCTGTCGGAATTCCCCAAGCTTCAGCAAATATGGGATTGCGCGCTAATCTTAGCAACAGTTCATTGAACTTTCCACCATACAAAATGTTTCTCATTTCCTGTTGGCTGAAATTTAATCTTCCAGTATTTAGACGTTCAAAGGTTTTCTTTTTGAGGAACTTGTCTGCTTCAGGATTGGATGTTAATTCGGCAAGAATTGCTATTGAGGATATGGATCTGCGATCGATATTAGCCCTAATTTGTAGAGGAAGTCTGCTGTAGGTATGTCCATTTAATTCAGGCAAAATTTCCAGCTCAGTCAGTTTTAGTTGGTTTTCATAAAACTCTTGAATAGCGGAGATTCGCTGCTCACCATCCAAGACTTCATAAGGCTTGAAATCTTGTTTATACAGAATTATTGAAGGTACGGGAATATTGAGAATAAATGACTCTATCAATCTGGATTTCATCGTCGCAGTCCAACGACCCCTTCTTTGGTAGAACGATCGCATTTCTATATAATTAGAAAGTTTTAATGATTCAACAAACCGGGGAAGCTTTTCACGGTTAATTTCGGTAACGATTGGTGTTTCTTTGAAGTCGTAGCGCTGGTATGTGTCGCGATCGAACCTGCGATGATCTGGTGTGTTTTGGGACCAACTATTCCACATCTTTTCTTCAAATGGTGCGAGCTGCATTTCCGTAGTCTCCCTAAGCACAACTTGTTAATAATTATAGCATTTTCAGGATTAGCCGATCGACTCAAATCTAGCAAACTAGCGATCGCAAATTATCGCTGCAGAAGATCGATCGCCCTTACCCGATCGCCAAATCCGATTTTATGGCAAAATTAGCCTAGAATGAAATATGAAATCTGGCTATCGGGCAAGCTGTAGCGAATGTTGCCCTCGTGAGTCCTGACTTCGTTTTTGCCGTTTACCCCGGTTCTAAAATCCGGTTTGTGAGCGTATTAGTCCGTAATCCTTGATTTAGTATGTAAAATCATGAACGTACAAATTACAGATTTGCGTGCGGTTGACGAGCCAAAAATTCAACAGGTAGCTAAATTAATAGTTGAAGGTTTTAAAGAGCATTGGCCCGATGCTTGGCCCGATCTAAATTCTGCTTTGCAAGAAGTGCAAGAATCTTTGGGAGCCGATCGCATCAGTCGAATTGCTGTGGCCGACAACAATCAAGTTTTGGGATGGATTGGCGGGATTAAACAGTATGACGGTAATGTTTGGGAACTGCACCCGCTGGTAGTGGGAACAGAATTTCGCAGACAAGGAATTGGTCGATCGCTCGTAGCTGATTTAGCAGCAGAAGCTAAAAACCGGGGAGGGATCGTGCTGTGGGTGGGTACCGACGACGAAGACAATCAAACCACTCTTTCAGGCATCAATCTTTATCCTAACGTTTGGGAACACGTCGCCAAAATTAGAAATTTGCGCGGTCATCCCTACGAATTTTATCAAAAGATGGGTTTTGCGATCGTGGGAGTGATGCCCGACGCGAACGGAATTGGCAAGCCAGATATTTACATGGCAAAGCGGTTGTAAAGTTTAATGTAGGTTCTAAATTTACTGACTGGTGGCTTGCCAATTCAACACTTAGCAAAATTAGTTGTTGAAAGTTTCCCAGAAAATCGGTCTAGTCTGGACGTGCGAACCCCGTTCGAGGGTCGCTGATAAACAAACCCAGAACTAACGAATCCATCACCGTATCCCAGACAGGAGTCAAACGCTCTGCATCGTCAACCCAGTAATCAAAAGTAATCAAACACTGAACATTAGAACCCAATCCAATACAGATTCGCGAATAAGCTTCCCGCTGTTCTGGAGGGTCGATAAACTTAAATTCAGTCCAAACAACGCGGGCAGTTTGCCGCTTCAATTGGATAATTTCCCCAAAAGCGATCGGATTTCGCGTATCATCTTCAACTACCTTCTGTAATAGCGGCACCAGCGGAAAATCTGCCCAGTTATTAGGTGGTAGCAAATTAAACGAAACCTCCAAACGACAATCATCATCCGGCGGCTTTTTATCCGTAAACCGGAACGAATTAGTATCCGGTTCAAAATGCCAATCTTCCGGGACATCAAAGCGGACTGCACCTCTTCCTGCTACAAAAATTCGGGTTCCCGGCTTTGACTTCCAATTGTGGTCTTCTTTGAGTTCTAGAGTTTCCTTGAGCCATGCTTGCTTTTTGCGCTTAGACATAAACAGAACACCAAATTGCTGCTAATGTGTAGTTTTAGACCTTGCCAACACATTTTAACTCTATTTTGCTCGCCGTTTGCTCAAATATAACAATCCTTACAAAAATTATGAATTCCTCTCTTCTCTATTCCTCTGTGTTCTCTGCGCCTCTGCGGTAAAAAAGAATTCCTTTCACAATTGGCTAACTTTTATTTTTCACTCTTGGGAATCACATACCTAATTCCGCCTTTATTCCCAGCCGCATCGCCATTGTAGCGGGGGATAACATGAATAGCCGCGTGACTGCGACTTTGACCAGCCTGTTTATTAATATTGATTCCCACATTAAAACCGTCTGGCTGAAACTCTTTACTTAACATTTCTTGCACCTTATTAGCCATAAACCAGCAAGCGGATTGCTCTCGAAACGGCAGTTCAAAATAATTGGCAACGTGACGCTTGGGGATGATTAAAACATGACCTTTGCTGGCGGGATAACCGTCAAACATCGCATAAGCTGTTGCTGATTCAGTTAGCAAAATTAGGTTTTTATACGGATTGCAGAATATGCAGTGATTAGTTGAATTTCTTTGATGATTGTAATGCACGTATTTGTAAATTTCGCAAGACTCATCTAGGTGAACTGGCTTAAAAGGAAGTTTGACAATGCACTGATATGTAGGTTTTTTGTGGACATAATGTTCTCGAAAGCCTTCTTTTTTGATATCCCTTCTCACCGCAAAATACGCCTGCCCTCCCGGTTTCAACAGGTGCGACACTTCCATCAGGACATTAGCTTGTTCTTCGGGAAACAAAACATTCAAAACATAAAAGCAAATGATTGTGTCGAATTTATCTTCGGGGAATTCCGGGAAATAATAAGGGTCATAACCCGTAATATCGAAGCCTTTTTGCTGCAACAATCTAACATCGCTGCCCAAGCCGCACCCAAAATCTAAGACTTTGCCTTGCAGCAAGTTTTTATCCAATAAAAATCTGGCTGGAAAGGACAGGGAAATTCTTTCCATTGCCGTCAGGTGGCTGAATTTATTTTGTTGCTTTTTCATGGGGGCATAAATTTGATTTCAATCGTTGTTTTTAGTCTTTTCGTAAAGGTTTTGTTAAAATTCCGAGAATTTTGTCAACTTCGTTAATATAATAATCGTTCAAGTCAATAAAAGCTGTTTGATTTACCAATTTGAGAAACTTCCAAGCATTTCCCGTGGTAACACCTCCGTAAATCGCCTCAATTTCATCATTTTGCTGTTGATTGAATCGCTGGGCTCCCAACATTTCAGCAATACACTGTCCTAATCCGTTTTTGATGTTTTCATTTTTGGCTTCTACTAAGGTTACAACTGGTGTTCTGATTTCGTACAAATCGCTGGATGCGGTGAGGATATAATCGCAGTACCCGTTAAGTCCACTTTCGGGATCGGCATTAAATTCCGTGCCGGAAAAAAAGCCGATTTGGAAGTTTAAAATGCGCCGTACTTCTAATAATACGGGAGCAATAATTAACTCGGATCGAGCTTTTTCAGTATTGATAGCATTGGCGAGAGGGATATATTCTGCTAGGGTTGTTTTGAGATATTCGCTAGGTGCAATTGATTCTACATCTGCAAACAAAACAGTTTTTTCATTAACAGTGAGGTTAAATGCTGCACGCACTTTGGTGATGGTAGTAAATTCACTATATGACATTTTAAAAGTCCTTAACTTAACTAAAAAATACCGATGATACTTGAGATTTTACCATTATTGCAGTTTGGCGATCGCCCCTTTTTCCACCAACACCTTACCAGTCACCAAATCCCGCACCGTCGCCAACAAAACCCGCCTCTCATCCACCTCAAAACTCACCGAAACCCTGTCAATTCCCAATACCCCAGGCGGATTCAAATGCGCTACGCAAACCTGCTGGTGGTGGCTTTCCAGAGAGCGAAAATCCGTTTGTTTGTTGAGTAAGCTGCTCATCATTTGCCCTTTTTCGTTAAAAATAACCTCCGCTTGCAATACCTCCGCAACTTCCCCAATATCTAACCGAATTTCCCTTTGCCCTTCAATTGCCACTTGCAACGTCAACTCTTCGGAACTTTGGCAGGGATACTTCATTTCCTTGCTAAATATCGGCGAATAAGCATAAGCTTTAGCATAAGGTTCCCAGAGGCGAATTGCATAGCTGTGGCGCAAATAATCGTCAACACTCGCTAATTGTGTCAATGCTAAAGCACCGTGCGCCACTGCTTCAAAAGGCTTGTCTCTTTGGACTTTTTGCCGCCCAAAATACGAAACCACTAAGTTAGATACAGCCGGAATTAGAGAAGTTCCTCCTACCAGCAAAACCTGTTCGATATCTGCTTTACCGATACCTTTTCCCTGTGCAATAATCAGCACTTCATCTAAACTTTCCCGCAACTGTTCTAACAACTGCCTAGATTCCAGAATTTCCTCAAGCTTCTCTCGGTTTAGCTGCAAGTCGTAAGACATAAAATTTTCATCGTCAAACCAGCTTTCCTTCGCCTCATTAACTTGAGAAAGCTGAATTTTTAATTTTTCCGCTATGTCTAATAAATTTTGCCAGCCAATTGGGCCGACTTCTGCCCGCGATGAACCAATTTGCCGCAAATAATCTTCGACAATCCAGATGTCAATATCTTCGCCGCCTACATAAGCATCGGATTTTGCTAACACTTCGGCACGCACCCCCCCCAGCCCCCCCTTGCTAAGGGGGGGAGCGAGATTTATCTCCCCCTTGCTAAGGGGGGGAGCGAGATTTATCTCCCCCTTACTAAGGGGGGAATCGAGATTTATCTCCCCCTTACTAAGGGGGGAATCGAGATTTATCTCCCCCTTACTAAGGGGGGAATCGAGATTTCTCCCCCCCTTGCTAAGGGGGGGTAAGGGGGGGGTTACAGCAGTGCGAACTAAACTTAAATCTAAAGTTCCGCCGCCAAAATCAACTACTAAAACTAGAGAGCCGGGGCGTTTTACTGCATATCCCAGGGCGGCGGCTGTGGATTCATCTATTACCTGAACTTCCGCAACTCCCAAACTTTCTCCTAAGTCGCGAAACCAATCTAGATATCGCTCAAATGATCCAACGGGGACGGTAAAAATTACTTTGTCTGCCTGTATATTTTGTAAATATAATTGTTTCCAAATAGTTTTGATAAACTGTTCAGCTACTGATTCGACTGTGTAGGTTTCGCCGTCGATATTGCGGGGCGGCGGCTGAAAATCGGCAGCTAAATTGCGTTTAAAAGCTTTGAAAAAACGGTCGGGCTGGGATTGTCCCAAACGCTGCGATCGCACTTTTTCTCCTAACACCAACTCTCCCGCCTTGTTCACAAAGACTAAAGTCGGCACTACAGATATTTCTCGAACATCTCCGCTCGAATTCTTGGTTTTAAAAATGCGGGACATCTCGCCCAATCTCAAAGTTTCTGGTGTTTGCGTATCCGGGTTAAGAATGCAGACAACCGTGTTGCTGGTGCCGAAGTCAATGGCAACTGTAGTCATGGTGATTTTAAATTTAAAATTTAATTTTTCATTCCCGCTGGCAGGGTGCGACTAACTTTAGCAGGAGTAAGAATTCGCTCTCCCTCGCGATAGCCGACAAACCGAATATAAACTAATTCTCCTTCTGTTATATCCTCAACATCCGGCTGGTGCAACTGCGGATTGTAAGGAGTTTGTTCCCACGCAGAACCGATTGTTTGAAAATCCCAGCTTGATAACAGGTTTTCTAAGGGAGTAAACAAAGCTGAGAGATTTTTGGCGGGCATATCCGGCTTGGCTTCTGCCATTTTGCGGGCGGCGGGATAGTTGGTTAACAAAGTTTGCAACTGTTCAAAGGTAGCGCGGCGAAAATCGGCAGTTAGTTGAGCTTTTTGCTGCTGCAATTCTTCTCGCAGCCGGAAACACTGCTGCCTCAATTCTTCTATTTCGCTGGGATTAGTTGTGATTGTAGCCGATATTGGCAGCGCGCTCAAAGTGCGATCGAACTCTTGAAAATTCAAATTCAGCACTGTTGCCAGCCGCCTCAGTTGGTCTAGGGTGAGTTTTCCCACGTCTCCCTGCCGCACTAAGCGCACCCCAAAGCGACTTAAGCCTGCTTTTTCGCCTAAATCTTGCCAATCGAGAATGTCTAGCTGATTCATGCGTTCCCGCAGAATTGTATCGTACTTAAACTCGATCGCATCTCCCGCCTCAGATGCAGCATAAACGTACACTAAAATTAGAAAAATGCCCCCGATAGCTAGCGCGAAGCTGAAGGCAGGCACTGTTGTTACATCAACTGTTGCACCCAGGATATCAAACATCTTTAACTCTTCTAAACTTGTTTTAAAGTCTGCGTTTGTTCAACGACCAAATTTTCTTCGCCTTGGTAGTATTCTGGCAGCAAGTCTTGAGATTCTACTTTTCCGAGGGCTTTTTCAATTCCGGCGGTGGTTTCGGTGCAACTCGAACCTGTGGCGTTGAGGACGGTTTCGGTAATTTTGCCGTCTTTGCCGATGCGGTATTCTATTTGGCGGTATTCTGCCATAATTCTGCCTCGTGGTTTAATGCTTGAGTGTTGACTCTTGAGTGTTGAGTTATATTATAGATTCTATTTACCAATTATTCTAATGAATTTTTGTAGCGACAATGCAACCGGGGTTTCGCCGGAGATTATGGCTGCGATTGCAGCGGCTAATTGCGGTGCTGTGATGTCTTACGGAGATGATGAATATACACAGCGTTTGCAAGTTAAATTTTCGGATTTGTTCGAGACATCGGTGACTGTTTTTCCGGTAGCAACTGGTTCTGCTGCTAATGCTCTGGCCCTTGCGGTTGTTACTCCTCCTTACGGCGCTGTTTACTGTCACGCGGCATCTCATATTAATGTAGATGAATGCGGCGCGCCGGAGTTTTTTACAGGCGGTGCAAAGTTAGTAACAGTAACAGGAAATCATGCTAAAATAGAGGCAGAGACTTTAGGAAAAATACTCGATCGCGCTGGTGCAGGTGTCGTCCATCACGTACAGCCCGCAGCCGTCAGCATCACTCAAGCAACGGAAGCCGGCACAGTCTACAATCCAGCGGACATTTCCCATATTTCGGAAGTAGTTCGCGCTCACAATTTGCACCTGCACATGGATGGAGCTCGCTTTGCCAATGCTGTCGCGAGTTTGGGCTGTTCTCCTGCGGATATCACTTGGCGCGCTGGTGTAGATATTCTCTCGTTTGGAGCGACAAAAAACGGCGCGATGGCTGCGGAAGCTGTGGTTTTTTTAAATCGCGAATTAGCAAAGACTTTCCCTTTTTACCGCAAGCGCAGCGGGCATCTTTTCTCGAAAATGCGGTTTTTGTCGGCGCAGTTGGAAGCGTATATAACGGATGATTTGTGGCTGAAGAATGCGGCTCATGCAAATAATATGGCCGCCAAATTAGCCGCAGGTTTGGCGGGAGTTGAGGGAGCGAATTTTTGCCATCGGGTTGAAGCCAACGAGATTTTTATTCAACTTCCCGAATCGGTAATTACAGCGGTTTTAGCTGAGGGCTTTCTGTTTTATCGGTGGGATGAATGTACTGTTAGACTGGTAACGGCTTTTAATACTTTGGAAGCGGATGTTATTGCTTTCGTGGAAGCGGTTAAACGACATCAATGATTAAAATGTAGGGGCGGGTTTTACAAATAATACCGGCCAGCTATGAACAATCTAAGAAACCCGCCCCCACCTAACAAATCATCCACATCAACCTTGATTTATATATTAAATGCGAAAAATAGGCGCGGGGATTTCTCGTTGGGTGGGGGCGGGTTTGAGAGATTGTTTGTTATTTACAATTATTGTTGGTGAAACCCGCCCCTACATTTTAAATGGGAAAAATAGGCACGGGGATTTCTCGTTGGGTGGGGGCGGGCTTGAGAGATTGCTGGTTATTTACAATTATTGTTTGTGAAACCCGTACCTACAATTTAATAGATTGAGGAACAGGTTCGGCAACTGCGGCTAGTTCGGGTTCAGCCTCTTCGAGATGTGCTTCTAAAAGGGCCAGATTCCTCATGTTTGATTTATAAAAAGCATCGAAGATATCTCCTACTAAAGGTACTGATCCCACAACGGCTTCTAGACCGATGTTGTAAACCATTTTCCCTAGAGTTTTTTGGGGAATGTTGAATCGAGTTGCTAAATAAATTAGGTAGGCGGAAAACGCGGTATCTACGATATCCCCAGCACCCGGAACTAAACCGATAATGGGATCTAAACCAATGCGAAATTTAGTGCCGGGGATGCCAATGGCGGTATCCATCAGGCGGCTGAGTTTGCGGATGCGGTTGAGGGTGGCGAGACGCTCTATGTTGTTCATATTATTATTGTTGAACTAGGTTGAAAATTTGAAATCTGTCGGAAGACGGAAAAAAATATCTAGAAACCGCTCATTCTCGATCTTCGCTAATATGCTGAATTCCCCATTCGTGCATGGCATTAATAATCGGTTTGAGACTTTCGCCCAAAGGCGTTAGCGAATATTCAACTTTTGGCGGCACTTGCAGGTAAATTTCCCGGTGCACGATCGCATCTGATTCCATTTCCCGCAGTTGCTGCGTCAGCATCTTCTGAGTAATGCCGTTGACAGCTCGTTGCAGCTCGTTAAAGCGCTTCACTCCTGGAAACAACTCCCGCAGAATCAAGACTTTCCAGCGCCCGCCTATCACCTCTAGAGTGCGTTCTACAGGGCAATTTGCTCGATCGACCTTTACTTCTTGGACTTGCATAGTATCTTTTTGGTAAGTACCGCACTTTTAAGTGCGTACTATCCATAATAGCTTGACTCGGTTTAAAATAAAAACATCAAAGAAACACCCGATAAATTTCACTGAGGATTCAGAAAATGATTACCGTCAGAAAAAGTGAAGCAAGAGGACACGCTAATCACGGTTGGCTGGACAGTTACCACACATTTTCTTTTGCCGGCTATTACGATCCAAATTATATGAATTTTCGCTCTTTGCGGGTAATTAATGAGGATTTCGTTAGCCCCGGCAGAGGTTTCGGCACTCACGGCCACAGCGACATGGAAATCATTACTTATGTATTAGAAGGAGCATTAGAACACAAGGATAGTTTGGGTACCGGTGCAGTGATTAAACCCGGTGAAGTGCAGCGGATGAGTGCAGGTACGGGTATCCAGCACAGCGAGTTCAATAACTCGCAAACAGACCCGGTTCATTTGCTGCAAATCTGGCTGTTACCCGATACAAAAGGCTTGCAGCCGAGTTACGAGCAGCGCGAATTTCCCCTAGCAGAAAGGCACGGAAAACTGCGCTTAGTGGCGGCGCGAGATGCGAGAGATGGTGCTGTGAAAGTGCATCAAGATGTTGATTTGTATGCGGCTGTTTTGGATAAAGAATCGCGGGTTTCTCATGCTTTGCAGCCGAATCGCCATGCTTGGGTGCAAGTGGCTCGCGGCTCGGTTTTGCTGAACGGTTTGACCTTGAAAAATGGCGACGCTGCGGCGGTTAGCGGTGAGTATGAGGTGGTGATTGAAGCGGCAGCAGATGCAGAAATTTTGCTTTTTGATTTAGCATAAAATTGGGCAGCCTACATACTCAGTAAGGTGCGTAATTCGCACCCTACTTAGGGTGGGTTACTACTTAGGAAATAAGTAAATAGGAGGAAGAAAGTAAATTTTATTTGTGATATTTTTTCTAAGGGTGAGTCTTTAGGATAAATTTTTATGCAACAAAACCCGATCGCCAGAAAGCATCTTGTTTGGAGCCTCATCACTGGTTTAGCAGTCGGCGCGATCGCAGGCGCACCCCTCGGCTGGATGGCTAATGGGGAATATTCGCGGCAGCGTAGGGCTGAAAGTATCATTTGCCGAGATCAAAATAGAGATAAGCCAGTTGCTATGGTTGAGTCTATTTGTGGTTCCCAATTCTAAATTTTTCTGCTAGCCAGAGGGCTGTGTCAAATATTGTGAGGCTTGTGCGAATGTCGAAAGTTCGATCGCGCAGGCATTTTCGCGTTGTAAATATGCCACAAACCGGATAACTTTTCCGTCAGTTGATATGTGGGTATGTTAAATTGACACAATAATGAATTACAGCAGAACAATTCCGGCTATTTTGAGTGCTACGATCGCCCTGAGTTCGATCGCCCTCATCCCACTGACATCACCTCAAATCGCCCTCGCATTAACCGCCGACAAAGTTAAAACCGTTGCCCAACAAATTACTGTTCGCATCCAGGGGGCAAAAGGCGGTTCAGGAGTAATTTTAGAGAAGCAGGGCAGCACATACTATATTCTCACAAACTGGCACGTTGTCGATAAAGCCGGCGATTACGAGGTCGTAACTCCCGACGGCAAAGCTCACTCTGTATACTATAGCCTCGTGCGGCGAATGCCCGGTGCGGATTTGGCGATCGTACCTTTCAGCAGCACTCAAAGCTACCCCTTGGCTCAATTAGCCAATTCCGCAGCAACTAAGGGAAACAAGGCTTATGTGGCGGGCTGGCCGATATCCGGCGGTTCCCTGAGACAGCCGATTTTCATCGCCACGGAAGGTCAGCTTACCGGCCGCCAAACTCCCTGGAACGGCTATACTTTGGTATACAACAACTTAGTGAGAGCGGGCATGAGCGGGGGCCCGGTGCTCGATGATGCAGGGCGAGTTGTCGCAATTAACGGCATTGTCAGGTTAGAGGAAAACTCCGATAAAATCGTGGCGGCGGGAATAGAAATTAATACTTTCATGAAATGGCGATCGACTATTTCCCTGCCAGTCGTTCCCCAATCTCCTACTGCCGGAAACCCTAAAACTCCGGCGAATAATGCGCCCCGCACGCCCGCAAGTGCGATCGCCTTTGCTGCTACAAATACCCTCAAAGGGCCTTCGGAAGTTGTCAGTTCCCTTGCCCTTGCTTCAGCTTATTTTACCACAGGAAATAGCAACGGCACTATCTCAGTTTGGAATTTTCCCAGCGGGCAATTAAAAACTACCCTGCAAGGTCACACGGAAGCCGTAAACGCACTGGCCGCGAGTGCGGACTCCCAGGTGTTAGCTAGCGGCAGCGACGACAAAACTGTGAAAATTTGGAATTTAGAAACTGGTGCGGTTGTACGCACTTTGAGCGGGCATTCCAATGCAGTTTCGAGCGTTGCCGTTAGCCCTGATGGTCAATTTGTAGCCAGCGGCAGTTGGGACAAAACGATTAAGATTTGGAACCCGAAAACGGGGGAACTGCTGCGGACTTTGACCGGGCATTCTGGGTTGGTGAATGCTGTTGCAATTAGCCCCGACAACAAAACTTTAGCTAGCGGCAGTAAAGATGGTTCAATTAGGTTGTGGAATTTAGCTAGCGGTCAAGCAATTCGCACGATTGGCGGCAAAAACTTGGCTGTTTTGTCGCTAGCTTTTACTCCCGACGGCAAAAGTTTAGCTGCGGGAAACAGCAATGGCACTGTTGGGTTGTGGAATGCCGGAAACGGGCAGTTAATTCGGCGTTTAAGCGGGCATACTGACGGGGTTTGGTCGGTGGCATTCAGTCGGGATGGCACTACGCTGGTTACTGGGAGTTGGGATAAGAGTGTGAGACTTTGGGATGTGCGATCGGGGGATTTGAGAGGTAATTTGAGCGGGCATTCTGGCTATGTTAGTGCTGTGGCTATTAGCAGCGATGGGAAGACTATTGTTAGTGCGGGTTGGTTGGGGGAAATTAAGATTTGGAAAAGGAGTTGAGATTTTTTTTATTTAACCGCAGAGGGCGCAGAGGGCGCAGAGGAAGAGTAGAGAGAACAGGGTTTGCGTTTGATTGAGTGGTGTTATACGATCGAGATATTTGGGATAAAAAAATGAGTGGACTAAAGACTAAATTGCCAACTGATATCTGGGTGGTAGCAACCTGGGAAGAGTTCATCGCGATGGCAGATGACCCAGCTTACAGTAAAGCAAAATGCTATTACCGCAACGGACAAATGAGGATTGAAACTATGTCAGTAGGGCCTGATCATTCACGAGATAATGCGATCGCACTTTTCGCAATTAATCTATTTTGTACTATCAAAGGTATTTCTCTTAACGGATTGGATAACTGTAGCTACCGGAAAACTGGAGTGCGAGAGTGTCAACCGGATGTATCATATTATATTGGAGAAAGAGCGCAATTAGCACCGAGGGGAAGTTCGATCGCAAGTCTTGATGTTACCCCACCGCCAGATTTAGTGATAGAGGTTGCGGACTCAACTTTGGCTGATGATATTGGTGAAAAACGGTTGCTTTACGAAGAGTTAAAAGTCGCTGAATATTGGGTAGTAGACGTGCAGAAATCTCAAATTATTGCCTTTGCTATTATTGCTGATAATGGCAGTCGGCGGCTTGTGCGATCGGAAGTTTTGCCGGGATTAACTATTGCTGTGTTGGAAGAGGCTTTGCGGCGGAGTCGCACTGAAGATCAAGCACAGGTAGGGGCTTGGTTGCTGGCTCAATTTCAGCAGTAATCTAAATAGAAAGCGATCGCCCTCTCTGCAAAAAAGCGCGATTGTCCAACCTACTTTATTTTAACTCCCGAAGCTACACGACTAAATCTTCGATCGAGAATTTCAATAAGTCGCACAGGGCTTTCATCTGTGCTGGGTATAGCTTGGGGACGTGTCTGTCGGTTTCCCAGTTGATAACTGTGGATTCCACCACATTACACGCTCTTGCCACTTGTATTCTAGTCAAACCTAGACTTTCACGTCTTTCTCTTAGCTTTTGCCCCAGCGTCATTATCTATCCCGTACTTAGTTCAGTTTATTCTATTTATTCAGTTGACTATATGTAGTTCGTGTCATAACCTAGATATAGACACAAAGTCTAACAAAGGTCAAAAGCCAGTCCGCGCCCTAGACAAGCATTGAACTGGCTTTTGCTCCAACACTGAATGGAGACAAACTTAATTATGCCCTACAAACAGCGCCTTAACAGGTGGTTGGTTGTTCGCCTGCTTCCCAATATGCAGCGAATCACTGTGGCCCACTTTTTCAGGCATTCCGATGCTGACGGCTATCTGCGGATCGTCCGGCAGTTAATCCCCAAGGCTCAATTTGTGATTGTTTTTAATGCCGATATCAACCTAGAAACAGCGCCTAACAACATCGAAGGCAGCTAGTTGAGGGTTCGGGTAGGCACGGACTCTACTGGTAGGGTGCGTCGGTTGGTAGCGATTCGATGTACATCGGCTACTCATTTCCGGGCTTGGCACCCTACTACCTAGCATTTTGCTTCAAAGTCCGATCGACACTTATGATAGATTTGGTTCTTGCCAGACTACACTGGGAAACAAAATCAAATTAGCATTTGAGCCATAAATTCGATCGACCCGCTGTGCTGGGGGGACTCTCCACTTCGTGGAACAGGCGTCCCGCCTGTGGTTGGCAAAGTAAATCTAAAATCTCAAACCTAAAATCGCGTCACTTCTGACAAATGATTGAAGTAGAACACTTAAGCAAAACTTACGGTTCGACCGCAGCGATCGCGGACGTGTCCTTCTCGGTCGAATCAGGAGAAATTCTCGGTTTTTTGGGGCCAAACGGCGCTGGTAAAACCACAACCATGCGGATTTTGTCGGGATATTTGCCGGCATCCAGCGGTACGGCCCGTATCGCCGGCCTCGATGTTCACGAAAACTCGATGGGAGTCAGACAGCGCATCGGTTATCTGCCGGAAAACCCGCCACTGTATCCAGAAATGAGTGTGGAAGGGTTTCTGTTTTTTGTCGCCAGGATTAAGCAAGTACCTGCGGGCGATCGCGCGCGACGAGTTACCTCCGCGATCGAACGCTGCGGACTGGTTGATAAACGCAAAGTTTTAATCCGCAAGCTTTCTAAAGGATTTCGGCAGCGCGTCGGTATCGCACAGGCGATCGTCCACGATCCACCGGTCATTATCTTAGACGAACCAACCGTCGGCCTCGACCCCCGACAAATCATCGAAGTCCGCAATTTAATCAAAAGTCTTGGCGGCCAGCACACAATCATCCTTTCCACGCACATTCTGCCGGAAGTCAGCATGACTTGCAACCGCGTCACCATCATCAATCGCGGTAAAATCGTCGCTGCGGGTACTCCCGAAAATTTGATGGGAGAGTTGGCTGTCGGAGAGGGTTACGAACTCGAAGTTGAAGGCGAGGGGGATTTGGTAAACAGTCTGCTGTTGCCTTCTTTGGAAACATTGCCGGGAGTTCGATCGATCGAATTGATTCCAAGCCAGCAATTTTTAGTGAATCGCTACCGCCTGCGGGCCTTGTGCGAACCGGAAAGAGAACCCGGACGAGAAATTGCTACAGCTATCGTCGCCTCTGGATTTGGACTGTGCGAAATGCG
Source organism: Microcoleus sp. B13-B6 (assembly GCF_036705405.1). Classification (NCBI taxonomy): domain Bacteria; kingdom Bacillati; phylum Cyanobacteriota; class Cyanophyceae; order Oscillatoriales; family Microcoleaceae; genus Microcoleus; species Microcoleus sp. B13-B6. The sequence goes on along the minus strand of NZ_JAUBUJ010000027.1, from coordinate 30,059 downwards.
CCGGTCTCGCGCTACTCTCGAAGATGTCTTTTTAAGGCTGACAGCGGCTGAAAAGAAACCCGAAGAAAATCTGGTTCACAGCGAACCGGAGGTCGATCGAAATCTGCAAGAAGCGGCAGAAATTCAAGACTCGATCGCCGATTCTCATCAATCGGAATCACAACCGACGATCATCCCGGACAATCTGCCCGTTTCAAATAAACCAGAGTCTCTCTATGATTCTCATTCAGCATCGGAACCAGTTGCAGAAACTGAAGAGTTGCTTGATGATTCTCATTCAGCATCGGAACCGGTTGCAGAAACCGTAGAGCCGATAGAACTTTCTCCACCAGAATTAGAATCAGTTGCAGAAACCGTAGATTTGAGTGAACATCCTCAACCCGAATTAGAACCAGTTGCAGAAACCGTAGATTTGAGTGAACATCCTCAACCCGAATTAGAACCAGTTGCAGAAACCGCAGAGTTGATTGAACATCCTCAACCAGAATCAGAACCAGTTGCAGAAACCGTAGATTTGAGTGAAGCGAAGCATCTCAGTTTGGGTGTCACAGGAACCCGAGGATCTTACTCGCTACAGATATCTAAACAAGCAAGCAGGATGCTCACTTTTGTAAAAAATGTTTTTTATAAAAGTGAGAGACTCCCGATAGAACCTTCTCCACCAGAACCGATTGTCGAAAATGTAGAAGTTTCAGAAACCGTAGAGTCGCTCGACTATTCTCAACCAGAATCAGAACCAGTTGTCGAAAGGCAAGAGTCGAGCGAGCATCATGAACCAGAACCGATTGTCGAAAATCTAGAAGTTTCAGAAACCTTAGAGTCGATCGAGCATCATCAACCAGAATCCGAACCAGTTGTCGAAACAGTAGAGTCGATCGAGCATCCTCAACCAGAACCGATAGTCGAAAATCTGCTCATTCCAGAAACACCAGAGTCGATCGAGCATTCTCAACCAGAACCAGAACCAGTTGTCGAAACACCAGAGTCGATCGAACATCATCAACCAGAAGCGATTGTCGAAAATCTAGAAGTTTCACAAACAGTAGAGTCGATCGAGCATAATGAACCAGAACCGATTGTCCAAAGGCAAGAGTCGATCGACTATTCTCAACCCGAATCCGAACCAATTACAGAAACACCGGAGGAAATAAGCGATTTAGAATCTGAAATGCAACCAGTGGCAGATTTTCTGGAAACTGTAGAAAGGCAAGAGTCGATCGAACATCCTCAACCAGAACCGGTTGTCGAAAATCTACTCATTCTAGAAACAATACAGTCGATCGAGCATTCTCAACCAGAACCGATTGTCGAAAATCTGCTGATTGTCGAAACAATAGAGTCGCTAGAACATCCTCAACCAGAACCGATTGTCGAAAATCAGCTCATTATAGAAACAGTAGAGTCGATCGAGCATTCTCCACCAGAACCGATTGTCGAAAATCTACTTATTGTAGAAACAGTAGAGTCGATCGAACTTTCTCAGCCAGCACCCGAACCGATTTTAGATGCGCCAAAGTCGATCGAGCATTCTCCACCAGAACCGATTGTCGAAAATCTACTTATTGTAGAAACAGTAGAGTCGAGCCAACCTTCTCAACCCGAACCCGAACCGATTTTAGATGCGCCAAAGTCGATCGAGTATTCTCCACCAGAACCGATTGTCGAAAATCTACTTATTGTAGAAACAGTAGAGTCGAGCCAACCTTCTCAACCAGAACCGATTGTCGAAAATCTACTTATTGTAGAAACAGTAGAGTCGATCGAACTTTCTCAGCCAGAACCCGAACCGATTTTAGATGCGCCAAAGTCGATCGAACGTTCTCAACCAGAATCCCAACCTGTTGTAAAAAATCGGCCAATTAAAAAAAAGCCACAACCGAGTAGCGATTCTCGGCCCGAACAGTCGCCTATGACCAAAAAGCGACAAATAGAAAGAAAAAAACAGGATAGCGACGACAGCCAAACACCACCTGCAGGGGACTCAGAATGAACCACTTACCAATGCCCAATTACCCATTCCCAATTCCTAAATGTTAGTAATGATTAGTAATATTGTCGCAATTTACCGCAAAGAACTACAAAGCTATTTTGCATCGCCATTAGCCTATGCCATCGCAGCAGTCTTTTGGCTAATCACCGGCTACTTTTTAATAGCCATCCTCCTAGCCCCCGACGGGTTAATTCCCCAAATCGGCCAGCGAGACCAAATGGGAATTACCGAACCTCCCATCGACGTTGCTTACGAATTCCTGCAACTCTTTCTGCGAATAATGGGTTCCCTTTCCTTGTTCGTACTACCTGCACTCTCAATGGGACTTTACGCAGAAGAACGCAAACGGGGCACCTTAGAACTATTAGCCACATCGCCCTTAACAAACTGGGCAGTTGCTACCGGCAAACTCCTGGGAGTTTTAACATTTTATACCACAATGTTGCTGCCCCTGCTGTTCTGCGAGGCGATCGTCCTCAGTTCCTCAACCCCACCCGTACTCCCCGGAGTTCTTCTGCTAGGCCACGCCGGCTTAATCTTACTAGCAGCAGGAGTATTATCCCTCGGAATGTTTATTTCCTCCCTCACCGACAGCACAATTTTATCAGCCATCCTCACCTTCGCTCTAGTATTATTTCTCTGGGTGATCGATGCAGCCGCCGTCGCTATCGGTGGCGCCTTCGGAACAGCATTAGGACATTTGTCGCTCCTAACAAATTATACCAATCTTGTCAAGGGAGTTTTCGATACCAGCAGTTTAATTATGTTTGCCAGTTACATCATTTTAGGAGTATTTCTGACCGCCCAATCTATCGATGCCTTGCGATATCAGCGTTCTTAAAAACATCAGGGAAGGCTTCGGGGAATAAAGAGGAAAGATGGGGAAAGTAGGAGATTTGGAGAATTGCACATTAAAGGACACACCACCAATGCCCAATGCCCTGTTTGCCCAATGCCCCATTCCCCATTCCCCATCCCCAATTAATGTTAGTTATTCCACTAATTTCTTGAAATAATGAGATTTATCAATCCCAAAATCGACTTTGCGTTCAAAAAAATATTCGGTTCCAGCGACAGCAAAGACATCCTGATTAATTTTTTAAACGCCATCCTTTATGAAGCACAGCCGATTATCGAAGACTTAGAAATAATCGACTCCCAACCAGAACCTCAAACTCTCCCAACCCAAGACACCCACCTAGATGTCAAAGCCACAATTAACGGCGGCAGAATCGCCCTAGTTGAAATTCAACTGATCAACGTGCCTTCCTTTGGGAACAGAGTTTTGTACAACGCTGCCAAAAGCTACAGCCAGCAATTAACAGGAAAAGAACGCTACGAAAGACTAAAAACAGTAATTTCCTTGAAAATTGCCGACTTTGAAATGTTTGAAAATCAGCCAGAATTTTTGTCACGGTTTGTTTTTCAAGAAAAAGAGCAACAGTTTGAGTGTCCAGATACTGCAATAGAATTAGTATTTATCGAACTGCCAAAATTTACCAAGGAATTAGCAGAATTAGCAACAACAGCAGAGCAATGGATTTACTTTCTCGAAAAAGCCAGCACTCTGGAGACAGTACCAGAAACACTCAGTGCAGTTCCCGAAATTCAGAAAGCTTTTAAAATTGCCAGCGAGGAAAATTTCAATCAGGAAGAATTAAATGAATTGCAGAAGCAAGAACTGTGGATTCAAGACCAGCAGATTGCCATAGATGTAGCAAGAGAACAGGTTACAAAAACCGCTCAACTCTCGTTAATATTGCGTCAGCTAGTGAAGCGCTTAGGCACAATACAACCGGAAACTGAAAACAGCATCCGTCAATTAGGCGTAGAGCAATTAGAAGAACTAGGAGATGCCGTGATCGATTTCAACAAGCCGTCAGATTTAACAGCATGGTTGCAGGCTAATGCCATATAGAATAACATCCTCGACCCGGAAATTTTTCCCTCAATATTTACGTTATGAAAATTAGCAAAACAAATTGGAAATACGTTTTTTTGCTGGGCCCCCTCCTCATCGCAGCGGGGGTAACAGCAGCACTTGTATCCGGAGTATGGGAACCATTGACAGTCGGTTTAGTTATTGCCGGAGCAGTGACGATCGCACTTTGGCTGCTATATTTGAGTTACGAACAAAGCTTTTGGGGGCGGCGTTCCACTCAAGCCAGCACCAACGCCCTGATTGCTACCCTCGCCGTCTTTGTGATTCTCGGAGTAATTAACTTCATAGCCGTTCGCTATCCCGTCCGCATCGACTTAACCGAAAGCCAACAATTTACCCTTGCCCCGCAGACTCAACAAATACTGCGAAACCTGCAACAAACAGTCAAAGTTTGGGTATTTGACCCCATCCAAAACCCCCAAATTAAAGAATTGCTGCAAAGCTACAAACGCGAGGGAGGCGAAAAGTTCCAATTCGAGTTTGTTGACCCGCAGACGCAACCGGGAAAAGCGCGGGAATTTAGCATTACCAGCATCGGAGAAGTTTACCTGCAATCCGGGGACAAAAAACAAGTTCTGCAAAAAGGTGGCACTGCTTTTGGTAGCGACCCAAATCAAGGTCTTTCAGAGATAAAACTTACCAATGGCTTAGAAGAAATCCTGAGCACTCGCGTTGCTACAGTTTACTTTTTGCAAGGCAAAGGAGCCCGCCCGCTACAGGAAGGTCAAGGCGGAATTCAGCAAGCTGAAAAAGCTTTGAAAGATAAATACTACAACGCCCAAACGCTGAATTTGACCGAACGCAAAGAAGTGCCAGAAGATGCAGATGCTTTAATCGTTCCCGGGCCGGACAAACCGTTTTCCGATACAGAAATTAAAGCACTAAAAGCTTATCTCGATCGCGGCGGCAGTTTATTGTTAATGGTAGACCCGGCAATTGATACGGGATTGGACAAATTGCTGCAAGAATGGGGCGTCAAACTAGACAGCCGTTTGGCCATCGATGCTTCGGGCACTGGTCAAAGATTTGGCCTGGGCCCCACGGTTCCTACAGTCAGGCGCTACGGCGAACATCCGATTACTCAAAGTTTTGGCAACGGTATTTCATTTTATCCGTTTGCGCGTGCTTTGGAAACCTCGCCAGTAGAAGGGATAGAGGAAAAACCGCTGATTTGGACGAGTCAGGAAAGTTGGGCCGAAAGCGATTTGACGACTAAGAAATTGGAGTTTGATCAAAAGACCGATCGACAAGGACCGCTATTATTAGGTGTAGCTTTAGTTCGATCGTCCACTGACAGCACTCCCTTAAAGCCCTCCCCTTCACCAACACCAACTTCGCCCTCGCCTTCACCCCAAGCATCGCCGACAACTTCCCCATCGCCGACAACATCGCCATCACCGATAGATTCACCATCGCCGATAGATTCACCATCGCCAACAACTTCACCCTCACCGACAGATTCACCATCGCCAACAACTTCACCCTCACCGACAGATTCACCATCGCCAACAACTTCACCCTCACCGACAACTTCACCATCACCGACAACTTCGCCATCGCCGACAACTTCCCCATCACCGACAACTTCACCATCACCGACAACTTCGCCATCACCGACAGATTCACCATCACCGACAACATCACCGTCGCCGACAACTTCACCAACAGCTTCCCCAATCAGCTATTCGGTGATTGTCTCGCAAGAAGCTACGCCGCCAGCATTACCCACGACTTCGCCAACACCCACAGCATCTCCCACAGCATCTCCCACAGCATCTCCAGAAAGTTCGCCAACACCCACAACCTCTCCCACAGCATCTCCCAGCCCAACGGCAACTCCTTCTGCGCCTTCAACTCCTAGAAAAACATCGCGAATGGTAGTAATTGGCACATCTCAATTTGTGACTAACGGTTGGTTTGACCAACAACTCAATAGCGACGTGTTTCTCAATTCAGTCAGTTGGTTGAGTAAACCAGACCAGCAAAGCTTTTCTATCAGTCCGAAAAAAGCTACCAACCGCCGCATTAACATGACGGCCATCCAAGTAGGATTGCTGGTTTTAGCTTGGCTAATTTGGCCTTTACTCGGACTGGGAATTGGCGGCGCTATCTGGTGGAAGAGAAGATAAGTTAGTTGACAGTTGACAGTTGACAGTTGACTGTTGTCAGTTGTCAGTTGACAGTTGTCAGTTGTCAGTTGACAGTTTGCAGTTGACAGTTTGCAGTTGTCAGTTGTCAGTTGTCAGTTGTTATTAATAACAAACTCCCCAATTCCCAATGCCCAATTCCCAATGCCCAATTCCCAATGCCCAATTCCCAATGCCCAATTCCCAATGCCCAATTCTCAGTTATTATGAAATTGCAGAAAAATACATTAGTATTGATAGCCGTCGCGCTTAGCATGACTGGGTTGGTTGCTTTGTTCGAGATGCAAGTGTCTCCGAAACAGGAAGCCGCTAAGGAAGAAAAACAGAAAATTTTTGCTTTTAAGTCCGATCGCGTACAATTCTTTACAGTCAAAACTCCTGAAAAAATATTGACTTTTGAACGTGTTTATGCTACAAAAGGAGGCAAGTCTAGCTGGGAAATGAAATTGCCAGTGCAAGCACACGCAAGTCAGGCATCGGTGGATTTTTTGCTAGACAGGCTGGCAACAGGAAAGAGCGATCGCACGATTAATATTACTGCAGCTCAACTGCCCGAATTCGGTCTCGACCAACCCCAAGCTACAGTCACAGTAAAACTGGACAACCAGGAAACTCACCGCCTAGTTTTAGGCAAAACAGACTTTAGCGGCCGCTTCTTGTACGCTCAAGCCAATCCGCCGGAAGCGCCCCCTCAAAATTCCGCCCAAAATTTGCCCGTGCTGCTAGTGCCTTTTGACTTTAAAAATGCCGTCCAGCGACCTTTGTCAGAGTGGAAAAAAGCAGAAGCACCCAAAACAGAGAAACCGCAAAAACCCTCTCCCACGCCAAGTCCTGAGAATAAATAGATAGATGACCCATCGCTCTGAGATGTTGCACCCTTCTCAATAAGGCTTTTATGAACAGGCTTTTCGGCCTGTTCCACAAAGAGTAAATTTTTTTGTGGAACAGGCCGAAAAGCCTGTTGCTGACGCCTGTTGCTGACAATGGTGCGCTCTGGGATAGAATTTAAAGAACAAATCCCAAAACCTGTTACATCCAACATTCCTCACCTAAAATACAGAAAAGTCTAAACTTAAACTGTATTTAAGTAGCGTGCATTACCCCCAGGAAAGGGCGAATATGTTTCAGACAGCACTCAACCAAGGTACGACAGCAACGGATACAGCGCTTGACGTTGAACTCCGCAAGGTCTTTAAGGTATTTAACGGCGAAACCGCAGTCCGTGGAGTTGACCTCAACATCCGCCAAGGAGAATTTTTTAGCATCCTCGGGCCTAGCGGCTGCGGCAAGACTACGACGCTGCGCTTAATCGCTGGGTTCGAGACTCCCTCGGCGGGCGAATTGATGATTCGCGGCCAGTCGATGACCAACACTCCAGCTTACCGCCGTCCGGTAAATACTGTGTTTCAAAGCTATGCTTTGTTCGGACACATGAATGTCTGGGACAATATCGCTTTTGGATTGCGGATCAAAAAGCTGGGGAAAGCAGAAATTGAAGAACGGGTACGGGAAGTTTTGCAATTGGTGAAAATGGAATCTTTCGCCAACAGGTTTCCCGGTCAAATGTCGGGCGGCCAGCAGCAGCGGGTGGCTTTGGCGAGAGCTCTGGTAAATCGACCGGCGGTTTTGCTGCTAGATGAGCCCCTGGGTGCTCTGGATTTGAAGTTGCGGAAGCAGATGCAGTTGGAACTGTCGAATTTACATCAAGAATTGGGTTTGACTTTTGTGATGGTGACTCACGACCAAGAAGAGGCGATGAGTCTGTCTGACCGGATTGCGGTGATGCACGAGGGCAGGATTGAGCAAATTGGCTCTCCTGAAGAAATTTATGAGTGTCCCCAGACGGCTTTTGTGGCGGATTTTATTGGCGATACGAATTTGTTTGCGGGTACGGTAGAATCGATAGACCGATCGACTATCACAGTTCGCACATCAGCCAATCTGAAAATTATCGTTCAGCAGTCGGATATGTGGAGTGGTGTCACAGGCGACTCTGTTGTGGTCAGCGTCCGGCCGGAAAAAGTATATTTGAATCTCTACCAGCCGGAAGTGTCGGTCAACTGTTTTGAAGGGCGGCTCAAAAATACTATGTACATGGGCACGCACGTTCATTACGTGGTTGAGTTGTCGTCGGGCGATAAAATTACTGTGCGCCAGCCAAATACCGGCGGCTCTTTCCCAGATCCGCACACGCCGATTTACGCTTACTGGGGAACTACTGATTGTCTGGCTTTGACCGATCGGAATTAATCAGTTGGCAGTTGGTAGTTGGTATTAGTCATTAGTCATTAGTCATTAGTCATTGGTTATTTGTTGGTGGTGGGTTCTCCTAACAAATAACATAGGACAATTCCCAATTCCCAATTACCAATTCCCTAATCTTCAATCTTCAATCTCCAAATCTAAAATCTAAAATCTAAAATCTAAAATCGAACTGTGCCTCCGACTAACTTACCAATTTCCAGGATTTTCCCGGCTAATTCTACACGCCGTCAGTTCCTAAAAAATTCGGCGGCGACAATTTCCGGGTTAGCTGTTTCGAGTTGCGGCTGGCGACTTGCAGACGTACAATCTGCTCCTCCCGTCAAAGGTGATGCCGACCAACTTTTCATCTATACTTGGGCAGGCTATACCGATAACGCTTTGCTCGATCGCTTTGCCGAAAAAACAGGCATTCGCGTGGTTGCAGACGTATTTGACTCCAATGAGGCGATGCTGGCTAGGGTTCAAGCTGGCGGTGGCCGCGCCTACAGCATCATTTACCCGTCTGACTACATGGTGATTCAGATGACGGAACTGGGGCTGTTGAGCCAATTAGACCACTCGATTTTGGGCGGACTCGATCGACTAAAAAAACAGTTCCAAAACCCTGTTTATGACCCAGGAAACCGCTACAGCGTCCCTTTGAGTTGGGGAACCACAGGCTTAATTTACAACAGCGAACAGCTCAAAGAAGCTCCTGAAGATTGGGAGTATTTGTGGCAGCACAAACAGGAGTTAGCAAGGCGAATGACGCTGGCAAATGATGTTCGAGAAGTGATGGGCGCTGCGTTGCGGATGTTGGGCTATTCTCTCAATTCTACGAACCAAGAGCAAGTGAAACAAGCTTACGAAAAGTTGGTGGAACTCAAACCGGCGATCGCATCTTTTACCACTGATGCTTGGCGGCCGCAAATGCTGACGGGGGATTTGAAGGTAGCTATGTGTTATTCTTCTGATGCTAATGAGGTAATCCCAGATAATGACAAATTGCGCTATGTTGTGCCAAAAAGCGGTTCTTCTCTGTGGACTGACACTTTAGTAATTCCTAAAGGTGCTCCCAATCCCGAAGCAGCTTATAAGTGGATTAACTTTATGCTGCAAGCGGATGTCGCTGCTTCTTTAGTAGAACGGCTCAGTTTCTCAACTCCTTCGGAAGATGCTTTTAGTTTGCTGACGCCGGAAGTCCGCGAAAATGAAATTCTTTTCCCTTCGGAGGCAACTTTGAAAAATTGCGAAGGTGTTGCTCCGGTAGGAAAATTTATAGACGTGTACGATCGCTATTGGACTAAATTAACCAGCGGCTAATCTTATTTTTGCCATAAATTTCATGTGGATTTCGATTTACCGTGGGGTGGGGGCGGGTTTATGAGATTGTTTATTTTAGGCATAGATTGTTGGTGAAACCCGCCCCTACATTACATTTCGATTTACCGTGGGGTGGGGGCGGGTTTAGAAGATTGTTTATTTTACGCATAGATTGTTGTTGGTGAAACCCGCCCCTACAAATCAAAACTCAAAACTCAACACTATTTATTTATGGCTGTTTCAACTAGAACTCCCCCTCCTATTCCTCCCAATTCTTCTTTGAAGGCTGAAACTGTTTCCCCGTGGTCGGCGTGGGCTGGGCCACTGGCATTGCTAGGCCCTTCTGGCTTGTTGCTGCTTTTATTATTAGTCATACCAACTTTGGTGATTTTTCAGCTTAGTTTGGTGCCGAATATTAAACCTGGAGATTTGGTGAATCCTTCGGGAATCGGCAATTACCTGCGAGTGTTTGAGCCGCTGAATTTGCAGGTGATTGGTCGATCGCTCTTTTTCGCAACGGGGACTACTATTCTGTGTTTGCTGCTGGGATTTCCTGTGGCTTACTGGATCGCCCTCAATGTGTCGAAAAAGTGGCGGAATTTAACTTTGTTAGGCTTTGTGTTGCCGCTGTGGACTTCTTCGCTGTTGCGATCGTATGCTTGGATTACAATTCTGCGTCCTACGGGCGTTCTCAACTCGCTGCTGGCACTTGTAGGCATTCCTCCTCTAGAATTGCTTAATCAAAGTTCCGCAGTTTTAATCGGCATGGCTTACAGCTATTTACCTTATATTGTGACAATTCTCTACGCTTCTTTGGAAAAGTTAGACCGCAGGTTGCTAGAAGCATCTCAGGATTTGGGCGCGAATCCAGTGGAAACTTTCTGGAAAGTGACAGTACCTCAGACGATGCCGGGAATTGCTGCGGGTTCTTTGCTAGTATTTATTAGCAGTTTGGGCGATTTTGTCGATCCAGAGTTGCTCGGTGGAGCTTCGAGCATGACGGCGGCTCGTTTAATTTACAATCAGTTTTTGGGGGCGACTCAAAATTGGGGTCTGGGTTCGGCTCTGAGTATGGTATTAATCTTTGCAGTGAGTATCGGAATTGCCCTTTTGCTCAAATATGGCGATCGTAATACAATTTAGGATGTTGAAGGAAGAAGGAAGAAGGAAGAAGGAAGAAGGAAGAAGGAAGAAGGAAGAAGGAAGAAAACAATCCTAATCTCTTACAAATTACCAATTACCGATTACCGATTACCGAGAAATGGAAAATACCCCCGAAAATCCACAGGAGGAAATACAACCCGATATGTACTTAAAACCTAAATTTAAGATTTCTTGGCAGGTGATATTTGCCGTTGTGATGTTTTTTTATATGTACCTGCCCATCCTGGTACTCACCTTTTACAGCTTTAACAAATCGCGTTTTAGCGCAGGTTGGGAAGGATTTACTTTAGATTGGTACGTTAAATTATTTAGCGATACGCGGATTTTAGTTGCCCTGAGAAACAGTTTAACAGTGGCTGTTTGTGCAGTTGCAATCTCGGCTGTACTAGGCACTTTGATGGCAGTTGGTTTAGCCCGCTACCGCTTTCCTGGCAAGAATTTATATCAGGGAGTTTCCTACTTGCCGATTATTATTCCAGATATTGCGACCGCAGTTGCTACTCTGGTATTTTTAGCGGCGCTGGCTATTCCTCTGAGTTTGTGGACAATTGTCGCCGCTCACGTTGTGTTTTGTCTGGCTTACATCGCTCTAGCTGTTTCTACTAGATTGGCAGATTTAAACCCGTATTTAGAAGAGGCTGCCTTGGATTTAGGTGCAACGCCTGTTGAAGCTTTTATTCAGGTTTTGCTCCCTCAATTAATACCCGGAATTGTTTCGGGTTGTCTGCTGTCTTTTGTCCTCAGCATGGACGATTTTTTGATTGCGAGTTTTACCGCAGGTAGCGGGACTACAACTCTGCCGATGGAAATTTTTAGCCGGATTCGGACTGGGGTAAAACCTGATATTAATGCTCTCAGCGTGCTGTTGATAGTAGGTTCGGGAGGATTGGCATTTTTAGCGGAATATTTGCGCGGTCGGGGCGAGCAAAAACGGGTTCATTAGTCATTAGTCATTAGTCATTAGTCATTGGTGATTGGTTATTAGTCATCAAAAAACCCGGTTTCTTAAAGAAACCGGGTTTTTGAAGCGGTAAGGTGCGAAGTACAAACCCTATAGAGGTTCTGCGTCAAGGACTGAATTGCTGCTATTTTGCTGCTGGTAATTTCACCTTAGTAGCCAAACCTAGTGCTTCCAAAACTTGAATTGTCATCCAAGTGAAGTCAATTTCCCACTTTTCCATCCCGTGACGCGCAGAGTATTGATAAGCATGGTGGTTGTTGTGCCAGCCTTCGCCGTAAGTCAAAAGCGCAACCCACCAACAGTTAGTAGAACTATCGTTTGTTTCGTAGGTGCGGTAGCCAAATTTGTGAGTGGCGCTGTTAACAAACCACGTGCAGTGATACACCAAAACTAAGCGTACAAAAATTACCCACACTACAAACGGCCAGCCTGCTGCTAAATAAAGCAAGACGCCAAAGACGATTTGCATCGGGAGAAAGTAGTTTTGCAAAAATTGGTAAAATGGATCGCTCGAAATGTCTTTTGTGCAGCGGGCAATTTCAGCGTGAGCTGGACCTTTATATAGCATCCAGCCGATGTGACTCCACCAAAAACCCTTTTGGGCATTGTGAGGGTCGAGCGCATTTTGGTCAGAGTTGGTGTGGTGCAATCGGTGCAGCCCAACCCAATCAATTATTCCTCCTTGACAGGCAAGGGCTCCGCAAAATGCTAGAAAATATTCTACGAATTTTGGTGTCTGAAAACTGCGGTGGGTGAGCATACGATGCCATCCGAGAGTTATTCCCAAACCGCCAGTTATCCAGTGCATGAATACTGTTACACCAACTGCTGTCCAATTGAAGTTACTGGGTAGCAGTGCGAACAAAGCACCGATATGAAGTCCTGCTAAACTAATAACGTGCTTCCAATTGTATTGGAGTTTTTCTTGCGTTGCAATTGTCATTCTCTTTTTGATTTCTGATGAGATGCCGAGCTAGATTCACGCATAATAGTTGGGATTGAGCAGTGAACTTTTTTGCTGCACTCTTGCCCAAACTAATAAAGAATCAATGATAGATTTGGGATTAGGATTGAAAAAGATTTACGGTTGTATTTTGAAAATAAAAAATTTGGCTGCCAAACAAAATTTTTTGTTCCCGATTATATTATAACTGATTCTGGTTTTGGTTGGGTCGATCGCACCAGGGGAGTCGATCTCTGTTCAACCCAACCTCTACCATCGCAAAAACAGGATGAGGCATTGGTCACCAGCCATTAGTCCAGAACTGATGACCTACAACCAATGACTAATTGCCGATGGCTATTTTTCGGCTAATTTCACTTTGGTTGCCAAACCCAGCGATTGCAGCAATTGAATTGTCATCCAGGTGAAGTCGATTTCCCACCATTGGAGACCGTGGCGAGCCGAGTATTGAAAGGCGTGGTGGTTGTTGTGCCAGCCTTCGCCGTAGGTAAGCAGAGCCACCCACCAGCAGTTGGTCGATCGATCGCCCGACTCGTAGGTGCGGTAGCCGAATTTGTGGGTAGCGCTGTTAACCAGCCAAGTGCAGTGGAACACCACCACGATCCGCAGAAACACACCCCAAACCACGAAAGACCAGCCGCCTAATAAATAAAGCAACACACCGAAGACAACTTGGATGGGGATAAAATATGCTTGGAGAAACTTGTATACTGGGTCGTCGCCGATGTCTTTAGTAAAGCGGGGGATTTCCACTCTGATCGGGAGATCCGAGAGCATCCAGCCCATGTGGCTCCACCAGAAGCCTTGATTGGAATCGTGGGGATCTGTTTCGGTGTCGGAATGTATGTGGTGTAACCGGTGCATTCCTACCCAGTCGATCGGACCACCTTCACAGGAAAGGGTACCGCAAATAACTAGAAAATACTCTAGCCATTTCGGTGTTTGAAAACTGCGGTGGGTGACGAGGCGGTGAAATCCGAGAGTAATTCCTAAACCACCTGTTACCCAATGCAGGAATACTGCTAGCCCGACAGCAGACCAGCTAAAATTACCCGGCAGCAAAGCAAATAAAGCACCGATGTGCAGAAAGGCCATAAAGCCTACGACAGGCCAATCAGGAGAAGTTTTTTTGGAAGTTGCAATCGTCATGAATATATTATGTTTACAAACTAGGGGCCGCATCTACGCCATAATGGACAGCGCGCACGCAAAGGGTGAGCGAGGTATAGATGAATAGCGTTTCACGGCTACAGGAAGCAGAACAGGCACTCTTTCAGATTTTTTCTGGTATTGACACTACAGTCAAGCAAAATCTTCAACGAGTCTTAAAAGCTTTTCGCAGCCACCGGGTTGGAGTCCACCATTTTGCAGGGGTTACGGGTTACGGCCACGATGATTTGGGTCGGGAGACTTTGGACGGGTTATTTGCCGAAGTGGTAGGGGCCCAGGCCGCGGCTGTCCGGGTACAGTTTGTTTCGGGTACTCACGCGATCGCCTGTGCTCTTTTTGGCATCCTGCGTCCTGGTGACGAAATGTTGGCAGTGGCTGGTTCTCCCTACGATACTTTAGAAGAAGTGATCGGCTTGCGGGGGCAAGGTCAAGGTTCACTTGTTGAGTTTGGCATTAGTTACCGTGAGTTGCCTCTAACTCGCGAAGGAAGTTTGGATTGGCAGGCATTGAGCTCTACTATTTCAGCAAAGACTCGCCTGGTTTTTATCCAGCGCTCTTGCGGCTATTCTTGGCGGTCGAGTTTGTCTATTTCTGAGATTGAAAAAATCGTCGCCATAGTCAAACATCAGAATCCTAGCACAATTTGCTTTGTTGATAATTGTTACGGGGAGTTTGTTGATGATTGCGAACCTACTGCTGTGGGTGCGGATCTGATGGCTGGTTCTTTAATCAAAAATCCGGGGGGTACGATCGTCCCTGCTGGAGGTTACGTCGCTGGGAGGGCTGATTTAGTGGAGGCGGCAACTTGTCGCTTGACGGCGCCGGGAATCGGCAGCAGTGGCGGCGCAACTTTTGATTTGAATCGGTTGCTGTTTCAGGGTTTGTTTATGGCTCCCGGTTTTGTGGGGGAGGCGATGAAGGGAAATCATTTGACGGCTTATGTTTTTTATAAGTTGGGTTATCGAGTGAATCCTATGCCTTTGGCTAGAAGACGAGATGTGATTCAGGCGATCGAATTCGGTTCTGCTGATAAGTTAATTGCTTTTTGTCGGGCTGTTCAGCAAAATTCCCCCGTCGGTTCCTATTTAGATCCGGTGCCTGCTCCGATGCACGGGTATGAAAGTCAGTTAGTGATGGCTGGGGGTACTTTTATTGATGGGAGTACGTCGGAATTTTCGGCTGACGGGCCTCTGCGGGAGCCTTACGTGGCTTTTTGTCAGGGGGGGACTAATTGGACTCATGTATCTATCGCCTTGGAGGATGCGATCGAGGCTGTGGGCCCAGCAAATAAAGTGACTAATCACTAATTACCAGACTCGGATTTGTTGCCAAACGACCGTCTTCCATGTAGATAATTCGATCGGCAATATCGAGAATGCGGTTATCGTGCGTTACTAGCAAAATCGTGCAGCCTTGTTCTTTTGCTAGTTTTTGCATAATTTCTACGACATCTCGCCCGGATTTTTTGTCTAAAGCGGCGGTTGGTTCGTCCGCTAAAACTATTTTAGGGCGGCTAACTAACGCGCGGGCGATCGCAACTCTTTGTTTTTGCCCTCCCGACAAATTTTCGGGGTAATAATTAGCCCGCTCTCCCAAACCAACTGCTTCTAACATTGCTATTGACAAAGCATCCATATTCTGATTTAGCATTTCTTTGTGCAGTTCCAAAGACATTCGCACGTTTTGCTTGGCTGTCAAGAATGTCATCAAGTTATGTGCTTGAAAAATATAGCCAATTTGCTTTCTGAGTTTAGTTAACTGAGTTTTGCTAGCTCCGTGTATTTCTTGCCCAAGAATTTTGAGACTGCCTTCTTGAGCAGAACGCAGCCCGCCTAACATTGTCAATAAAGTTGTTTTGCCGGAACCAGAGGGTCCCGTCATAATGACTATTTCTCCGGGGTTAATGTCGAGATTTATGTCAAATAAGGCTTGTTTTTTGAGAGAGCCTTGACCGAAGTAATGGTTGAGGTTTTGGACTGAAATTACTGGTTCGGTTGCGGTAGTTGGGTTAGCGGGAAAATTTAGGGTTTGCATGGTGATTTTCGGGAGTTTTTTTTGACATGACATATTGCACTATTATCAAGAAGCTTTTTATGGGCGGGCTAGAAGCCCACCCCACAAGAAAATATCAGTTGTGTGGAACAGGCATCTTGCCTGTTCTTAAAAATATCAGTTGTGTGGAACAGGCATCTTGCCTGTTCTTAAAAATATCAGTTTGACCGACCGATGCAGGCAGATTGACGCTGATGAACGCAGATTAGAATATGTCTGCGGGGTCGGCTGATTGGAGTTTGCGGAGGGCGAGGGCGCCGGAACCAGTACACATCACGATCGTCAAACTTAACACTACAACCGCTCGATTTGTGGTCATAGAAATTGGCAGTAAAGTGGCAGATTGTGCTAGCGAATACAGTCCGTTGGCTAAAACAAGTCCCGGCATAAAACCTAATACAGCTAATAGCAGAGCTTCCTGAATTAAAACTCCGACTAAATAGCGATCGCTATATCCCATTGCTTTTAAAGTCGCATATTCCGCTAGGTGATCGGAAACGTCAGAGTAAAGAATTTGGTAAACAATAATCAGACCAACAACGAATCCGATAATTGTACCGAATCCGAAAATAAAGCCGATCGGAGTAGCATTTGCCCAATAAGCTTTTTCAATTTCTGCAAATTCTGCTAGGGTTAAAACTTTGACATCATCGGGCAATATAGCTTTGAGCATTGACTGGGTTTTTTTGACATCGGCATCGGGTTGTAGGTTGATTAAGCCGACATCAACTTGATCGGGTGTGCGATCGGGAAATAAGTTCATGAAGGTAGAATCGCTGGCAATGACATTGCCGTCAGCCACGAAGGAAGTACCGAGAGTAAAGACTCCTCCTACTTGAATATTGCGTTTATTGAGTTCTGTTTCGAGGGTAGATTGTTTGTGAAAAATATTGGCAATCTCGCCGTATTCAGGTCGAGAAGATTGGTCAAACAACACATGATTAAACATTTGAATTTGAGGTAATTTTTGATTGACATCAGGCAAATTAAATGTTATGTTGCCGGGGTCGATTCCAAAAATTAAAATCGATCGAGTAGTGCGGGTTGTGGGATTTCGCCACTGTCCCATACCAATATATAAGGAAGTAACGGATTTTACTCCTTCTACTCCTTGTGCTTGGTAAAGTCGCTCTCGGTTAAAATCTTTTACCGCAGCAAAAGTTTCAAATTGAGGATTGATTAAAACTAAATCTGTCTGTAAACTTAGGTGCGGCTTAACGGCAGAATCGAATAGTGCATCTTGAAATCCCAGTTGCACAAAAATCAGAATATCTGCAAAGGCAATTCCTGCTATAGCAACAGCGAGGCGGGTTTTTTCTCTAGTTACTTGCAACCACGCAAGGGGTGTTTTGCGAAACATAAGTTTTGGGAATTGGGAAATGGGAATTGTGAATTGGGAATTTATTGTTGGTTATTTAAAGCTGTTTCTTCAAGTTTGCGTTGCCGCATTAGAAGAAATAAAGGCAAACCCAGGGAAACACCAACCAGTAAGTTAGTGGCAATATAAATCCCCAAGTTTTTCATTTTCAGACGCGAACCTTCGCTAAATACAAAAAACCAAAAAACCACGGAAGAGACGATTACATCCATGCCAAAAAAGCCGGAAATTTGATTTGCAAACAATTGTCCGAAGAAAGCGTTAATATTCAACCCTTTTTCTAAGAGAAACGGGACAAACTGGGAATACGGTAAAGCAGTGCCCAGAATACAGAGAACTAAGTATGCAATTTGAAGCATTGGGAAACCTCCAGTTTGTTAATTGTAAATCGCTATATTTGCGAGTTTACTCAGCATTACTGAGCGCTTTAATATCAGATTGCATAATTAAGTTAATGTTGCGAGAAATCTTGTCAATTTCCCAATCCCACCACCGAATTTCTAATAGTTGTGCAACTTCAGCATCGCTGAAACGCTGTTTGATTGAACGTGCGGGGTTTCCACCGACAATGGTGTAAGCGGGAACATCTTTTACTACAACTGCTTTGGCGGCAACGATTGCACCGTCGCCGATTTTGACTCCCGGCATAATCACCGACTCATAGCCGATCCAAACGTCATTACCGATCGCAGTATCGCCTTTACTTGGCAGTTCGATTAATAGATTCATGGCTGTTTCCCAACCATTCCCAAAGACGGGAAAAGGATAGGTAGAAATGCCGTCTAATTTGTGATTTGCACCGCTCATAATGAATTTGACGTTAGTGGCGATCGCACAAAATTTACCAATAATTAATTTGTCACTTCCGTAATTGTAAAGTACATTTTTTTCAAAGTTTTCTGGCTCGATTGGATCGTCATAATATGAGTAATCGCCGACGATAATATTGGGGGATTTTATGAAGTTTTTGATAAAGCAAACCCTGCGCTGGTCTGCCATCGGATAAGGTCGGTTCGGATCGGGGCCAAATTCTACCATAACTTTCAATCCTCCAAGGTTTTTAGTAAAGACTTTAGTTTTGTTTAATTGCTACTTGTACCTGCAAATTGGTCAATCCCGCAACTTGTTTGCTAGCTTCAGGATTCAGGTGAATTTTTACTTCCACTACTCGGCTGTCCAAGTTTTCTCCCGGTTGGTTACTAAACACATTTTGTTTACTTACTTTTAACGCAATCTCTTTGACAGTTCCCTGCAACTCTCCTGAGAATGCTTGGCTAATAACCGCTGCTTTTTGTCCTAGCTTAATTTTGCTGATGTCGGTTTGATAAATTTCTGCAACGACTACCATTTGGTCAGTTTTTCCTAAGTCTGTAATGCCGTCATCGCTGATTTTTTCCCCAGCACGAGTATGAATTTTCAGGATTTTTCCAGCATTGGGCGCGCGGATGGAAGCTTGATTTAACTCGGTTTGGGCGCGCTTCACTTGGGCGATCGCACTTTCGATCTCAGCTTCGGCTGCTTGCACGTCCACGGGGCGGACTTCGGCTATTTTGTCAAGAGTTGCTTGAGCTTCTTCTAGTTGTTCGATGCCAGTTTCTTGAAGGCGCTTGAGTGTTGCTTGAGCTTCGTTAAGCTGCTGGATTGATGTACTGTTAATTCGAGTTAGGTTTGCTTCTGCTTCGTTAAGTTGCTGTTTGGCTGTATTGTTAATTCGATCCAGGTTTGCTTCTGCTTCTTCAAGTTGCTGCTTTGCCGTATTATTGATTCGGCTGAGATTAGCTTGTGCTTCTTTAATTTGCTGGCGACTTGTTTCTAATGCCAGCCGCTTAGTATCTCTTACGGATTGAGAAATTGCACCTTCACCCGCGAGTTGCTGATGTCGGGAATCTTCAGTTTTAGCATTATTAAACTCGGCTTGCAATTTGTCGATCGCTGCTATTTGTGCTGTTTTTTCTCCTTGCCATTGTGCCGCTATGCGGCTAATTGTTGCCTGTTGTGCTTTCCTCTCCCCTTGCCACTGAGCCGTGATTCGGCTGATAGTTGCCTGCTGTGCGATTCTGTCGCCTTGCCATTGTGCTTGCAGGCGATCGACTGTTGCTTGTTGTGCAGTTTTGTTGCCTTGCAGTTCCGCTTCTAGCTTGCCAATTGTGGCAGATTGTGCTGCAAGTTCTCCCGACTTTGCACCAGCTTTTACTTGTGCTAAACGGGCTTGAGCAACTTTGACTTTTTCTTGAGTTTCATCTAAAACAGATTGCAGCCGATCGCGCGCATCCAAAATCGCGATTAGTTGTCCTGCTTTGACTCGATCGCCCTCTTTGACTAAAAGCTGGGAAATGCGATCGCCATCTAAAGTTTGCGATACTCCCAAGCGAACCACTTCTCCTTGCGGTTCCAATCTTCCTAATGCCGTTATTTTCCTCGGTGGTGGTATTTCTGCTGGCAAAGGTTCCGTATTTTTAGCCAACGGTGCAAACTGAGAAATCCCGTAAAAAGCTGTACCGCTGGTAATGATGCTGGCAGCAATTGCCATTCCGATTACTAATCTATTTTTAGGTTCTATCCAAGATTGAAAATTCATACTTGTCCTCTACTTGCAGCTATTTTTGTCTAAATAAGCGAGCAACATCTCTTTTAATAAAGTCCATTGTTCTGCAACAGATATTCTTTCACCTTGATAAAACCTTCTTACCAGCAAACCGTCACCATAACAGATAATAAATCTAGCGATTGCTGGATCGGAGATACCTAAGTAGCAACTGAGTGCCTCTTCGTAACGCTTTCCCGATTCCTGAAGTGCTTGATTGCTCTCAATCTCTTGACGAGTTTTTTGTTGGCAAAACTCAAATATCATTAACAGACTTTTCAGGATGTAATCTTCATTTTTGCTGAAGTAATCCATCAGTTTTTCAAGTTTTTCTGCTAAAGTTGGCGGATTTCCCAGTTCGGAAATTGCTTCTTCTTTTGTATCTTCATAGCTCAAGTATTCAATTAACTGCTCGAACAAACTTTCTTTACTCGGGAAGTAGTGATAAAGGGTTCCTGTAGAAACTCCGATTTCTGACCCAATTTCCCGCATAGTTACTGATGAGTAACCTTTTTCGGCAAATATGTCAAAGCATTTGTTTAGTAGTTCTTTACGGTATCGATCGCGGTCAACTATTTTTGGCATGGGTGAATAGATTTTAGATTTTAGATTACCTAAAGTCTAAAATTTATTGGTTCGATAATCCTATATCGAACGGTCGATATAGTATAAGCGACTACACAATTGATTTTTTGCTGTCGGTGAACGGGTCGATATTTATATCGAACAATCGTTATATTTACTACAACACAGAGTAAGAGAGTTTGTCAAGGGGTGGGAGAGAAATTTTTTGCCGATCGCCCTGCAAGAAATGAGACAAAATGGTAGAAGCCAACATCCCTCCGTGTTGCGAAGCGGTTAAAAATCCCAAATTAATATAAAAGAAGCGATCGCAGTGAGAAAATTTATGAGAGTACGAACCTACGAAATCGGTGATACCCAACAAATTGTAAAACTGTTTTACGACACCGTACACGAAGTAAACATCCGCGATTACACACAAGCACAAGTAGATGCTTGGGCGCCAGCAGATATGGATATCGAACGTTGGACTAAAAGTTTAAGCATTAAATTTACTTTCGTAGCAGAAGAGGGTGAGAAAATTGCAGGTTTTGGGGAATTAGAAGCAAGCGGCCATATCGATCGCTTTTACTGTCATCAAGATTTTCAAAGACAAGGAGTTGGCAGGCTAATTTTAAAACAAATTGAGTCAAAAGCCAAAGACTTAGGAATTAACAAGTTATTTACCGAAGCCAGCATTACAGCTCGACCTTTTTTTGAAACCCAGGGATTTATTGTGATTACAAAACAAGAAGTAGAACGCAGAGGACAAAAATTCATCAACTTTGCGATGGAAAAAAATATATAAACAACGATTTGTGTAAAATTAGATCGAAGAGTTTTACTCAGGAGTTGCGATGGTGACGGAAGCTACAAATGTGCTGGGCGGAAAGTTAGAGAATTGCTGCACTTCGCCAATGACAGGATATTATCGGGACGGCAAATGCAATACAGGTGGTGGCGACTTTGGGGCTCACACTGTTTGTGCTCAACTGACAGAAGAGTTTTTGCAATTCACTAAGTCGAATGGAAATGATTTGAGCACTCCGGTTCCCGAATTTAATTTCCCCGGTTTGAAGCCTGGGGATTGCTGGTGTTTGTGCGCTTCTCGGTGGAAGGAAGCAATGGATGCAGGAGTTGCGCCGCCTGTGGTTTTGGCCGCCACTCACGCCTTGACTTTGGAATACGTTTCTTTGGATGAATTGAAGCAGCACGCTGCTGATTTGTAGGAGGATGTTGGTGTGCGATCCTCTTCGTTGGCGTAGCCCCCGTAGGGGCGGGCTTTCCTTCGGATCGCAACGCTTTCGCTAACGGGCGATCGCGCTCTTATACAAACTGTAGGGTGCGTCAGTTGGCGTTATTTTTTCAATACTTCAGGCGTTTTTCACTGACCCACCCTACAAGTTGACTCCAATCAGTTAAAATAGGTTTAGAGGTGAGGTATAACCAGTGTCAGCTAAGGATCTATTTCATAATGCTGTGAAGCGAGGTCTTGAAAAATCTGAGTGGGTGGTTACTCACGATCCTCTCAGGCTAGAATTTGCAGAGAATGAGAGAGTCGAAATCGATTTGGGAGCTGAACGACTCATCGGTGCGGAAAAATCAGGAAAAAAAATTGCAGTAGAAGTCAAGAGTTTTTTAAGCGCTTCAGCTCTCTCTGATTTTCATACTGCGTTGGGACAATTTTTAAATTACCGTTTAGTCTTAGAAAAGCTCGAACCAGATCGCACTTTATATTTGGCAGTTCCCATCGCGACTTACGAATCTTTTTTCAGTCGGGAGTTACCTCAAGCGTCGGTTCGACAACACCAAGTCAAGCTTATTGTGTATAACCCTGTTCAGGAGGCAATAGTCAAATGGATCGACTAGAGCATTACCGTCAGTGCATTCAAAAACTCCTCATTGAAGATAGCAAGATAGCACCAATTAACGGAGAAATTGAGGTAGAAACAATTTTTGATAAAGAAAAAGATCGCTATCTAGCCGTCGATTTAGGATGGGACGGACACCGCCGCGTGTATAACTGTGTGTTTCATTTGGATATTAAAAATGGCAAAATCTGGATTCAGCGAAATCAAACTGACAGGCAGATTGCTGAGGAATTGGTAGAAATGGGAGTACCCAAAGAGGATATTGTGCTAGGACTTCAGCCAACTTATGCACGGGAACATACAGGCTTTGGAGTTGCATAGTAATATAAAAGGCGCCTTCAATCGTAACGTAAGTATTTAAGTGCGATCGGGTGTAATTCTACTAAATTTTTATGGTTCAGTTTGTGGTTCCCACTGACAGATAGACTCTGGCTTGAGTGGGCAAGTTTTCGGAGCGATCGGATTTCCGCTGAGGTAGAGTTCAGTCAGTTTAGTGAAAGATGCTAGCGGTTCGATGTCGCCAATTTGATTGTTTTCGAGTGAGAGCAAAGTCAGCTTAGTCAAGGATGCTAGCGGTTTGATATCAACGATTTGATTGTTGTTGAGCCAGAGAATCTCCAGTTTAGTCAAGAATTCTACCGGTTTGAGATCAGCGATCTCATTCTTGTTAAGTGATAGCCCTTCCAGGTTAGTCAAGGATGCTAGCGGTTTGATATCAACGATTTGATTCGAGCTGAGGTTAATCCCTTCCAGGTTAGTCAAGGATGCTAGTGATTTGATGTCACTAATCTGATTGCTGCTGAGGTCGATAAAAGTCAGTTTCATCAAAGATGCTAGCGGTTTGATGTCACTAATTTTATTGCCAGCGAGATCGATCCCAGCCAGGTTAGTCAAAGATGCTAGTGGCTTGATGTCGTCAATCTGATTGCTGCGGAGGAAAAGCCCTTTCAGGTTAGTCAAGGATGCTAGCGGTTTGATGTCATCGATCTGATTTTCGATGAGGACGATTTCAGTCAGGTTAGTCAAGGATGCTAGCGGTTTGATGTCGCGGATCTGATTGTTCCCGATGTTGAGCACTTTCAGGTTAACCAAGGATGCTAGCGGTTTGATGTCAACGATCTGATTGCTGCTGAGGTTGAGCAAAGTCAGGTTAGTCAAGGATGCTAGCGGTTTGATGTCGCTGATAGAACAGTTGATGAGCCGGAGAACGTTCAGGTTAGTTAAGGATGCTAGCGGTTTGAGGTCGCTGATTCCTTGCTTCGTAAAGCTAATTCCTGTGATACTAGAAAGTTGGCGATCGCCCTCATCGCACTCAGTAGTTCCTGCTATTTTTAACAGCATATCAACAGTATGTTTAGCTTCTGGACTCAAAGAATCTTTTTCGCGACACCATTGAGCAAATGTTTTGTTTCCCGATCGCGTTTCTGCTGCCTTCGCAGACAGTCCATTTCCAGATAATGCTAGAAGCACACAACAAGTAAGTGCGATCGACTTTGGTAACTTCATGTGTTTGTGTGCAACTATAAGTGTCATAATCTTGTACCTCTAATTTCCCCAACAGTAAAGTTTGAGCATTTAATTTCAGGGTTCCCACTTACAGATAGACTCTGGCTTTAGTGGGCAAGTTTTGGGAGCGATCGGATTTCCGCTGAGGCCGAGCCAAGTCAGTTTAGTCAAGGATTCTAGCGGTTTGATGTCGCTGATTTGATTGTTATTGAGCCAGAGCCAAGTCAGGTGAGTCAAAGATTCTAGCGGTTTGATGTCGCTGATTTGATTGTTGTCGAGCGTGAGTACATTCAGCTTAGTCAAGGATTCTAGCGGTTTGATGTCACTGATTTGATTGTTGTTGAGTTCGAGCCCATTCAGGT
This sequence comes from Microcoleus sp. B13-B6, assembly GCF_036705405.1. NCBI lineage: Bacteria > Bacillati > Cyanobacteriota > Cyanophyceae > Oscillatoriales > Microcoleaceae > Microcoleus > Microcoleus sp. B13-B6. Next base: position 5,840 of record NZ_JAUBUJ010000027.1, on the reverse strand, counting down.
TAGTCAAGGATTGCAAGAGTTTGATGTCGCTGATTTGATTGTTGTTGAGTTCGAGCGAAGTCAGTTTAGTCAAGGATTGCAAAAGTTTGATGTCGCTGATTTGATTGTTGTTGAGACGGAGCCGAGTCAGGTTAGTCAAGGATTCTAGCGGTTTGATGTCGCTGATTTGATTGTTGTTGAGTTCGAGCGAAGTCAGTTTAGTCAAGGATTCTAGCGGTTTGATGTCGCTGATTTGATTGTTGTTAAGTTCGAGCGAAGTCAGTTTAGTCAAGGATTCTAGCGGTTTGATGTCGCTGATTTGATTGTTGCCGAGGAAGAGCCAAGTCAGGTTAGTCAAGGATTCTAGCGGTTTGATGTCGCTGATTTGATTGTTATTGAGCCAGAGCCGAGTCAGGTTAGTCAAGGATTCTAGCGGTTTGATGTCGTTGATTTGATGGCCGCGGAGCCAGAGCGAAGTCAGGTTAGTCAAGGATTCTAGCGGTTTGATGTCGCTGATTTGATTGTAGTCGAGGTCGAGTTGCGTGAGACTCGAAAGTTTCTGATTAGCCACATCGCACTCAGTAGTCCCTGCTTTCTGCAACAGCACCTCAACAGTATGTTTAGCTTCAGGAGTCAAATCAGCTTTTTGGCGACACCAATCAGCAAATGTTCGTCCACTATTTTTCGGTTGCGTCTCGGAGGCCTTCGCGGAAAGTCTATGTCCCCAGTCACAAATAGAGTCTGGCTTCATAGGGCAAGTTTTGGGAGGGATCGGATTTCCCCTGAGTTTGAGCGCAGTCAGTTTAGTCAAGGATTCTAGGGGTTTGATGTCGCTGATTTGATTGTCGCTGAGGTTGAGCACAGTCAGGTTGGTCAAAGATTCTAGCGGTTTAATGTCGCTGATTCGATTCAAGCTGAGGTCGAGTTCAGTCAGTTTAGTCAAGGATTCTAGCGGTTTGATGTCGCTGATTCGATTGTAGTCGAGACGGATTTCAGTCAGTTTAGTCAAGGATTCTAGCGGTTTGATGTCGTTGATTTGATTGAATCCGAGGTGGAGCGAAGTCAGTTTAGTCAAGGATTCTAGCGGTTTGATGTCGCTGATTTGATTGTTGAAGAGGTAGAGCAGACTCAGGTTAGTCAAAGGTTGCAAGGGTTGGATGTCGTTGATTTGATTGAATCCGAGGTGGAGCCAAGTCAGGTTAGTCAAAGATTCTAGCGGTTTGATGTCGCTGATTTGATTGTTGAAGAGGTCGAGTCCAGTCAAGTTAGTCAAGGATTCTAGCGGTTTGATGTCGCTGATTTGATTGTCGCCGAGGAGAAGCGCAGTCAGGTTAGTCAAGGATTCCAAGGGTTGGATGTCGCTGATTTGATTGTTTCTGAGATCGAGTCCCGCGAGACTCGAAAGTTTCTGATTAGCCGGATCGCACTCGGTAGCCCCTGCTTTCTTCAACAGCACCTCAACTGTATATTTAGCTTCACGGCTCAAAGAAGCTTTTTGGCGACACCAATCGGCAAATGTTCGTACACTGTTTCCCGGTTGCGTCTGTGCGGCCAACTCCGAAGGTCTATTTCCACATGATGCTAGGGCGATCGCACAACAAGTAACTGCGATCGCCTTTGGTAAATTCATGTGTTTCTGTGCAAATATAAGTGTCATAATCTTGTAACTCTAATTTTCTGAACTGTATACAACAAAGACACGGCAATACCGTGTCCCTGCAAAAAATCTATTAAAAACTCTCTGAATTACCTCACTCAGGCAACTTATACTAATTAGTAGCTGCGTCTTTTTGCATGATATTCTGTGCCGAGCGAGGATATTTCCACGCTCCGAACCCTACCCAACTAATTAATATCAACTCCCACCAAATCTGCCACAACTTTCTCCAATCCAGCTATCACCTTCGTCGTCCGTTTCCAGTCAACCTTATCGGGTGTATCTTGCGCCGTGTGATAGTAAGGATAGCGATAGGGAGCAGTATCTGTCACCATCAGCCCTGGATAACCATGTTGCCAAAAAGACCATTGATCAGACCAACCAACACCAGGAATGCCACCCGGAATTGCTGCACCTTCTGAGGGAAATTCAGCATGGCGGCGGAAAGATGCGATCGCCTCTCTAACCAGTTTACTTGAGGATGTATTGCCAATAAATCCGATAAAATTTCCCGACGTAGGATAAAAAAGGTTTAATGGTGCTGGATATTTCTGACTGTTTTTGGCATCTGAGTAATAACCAATTGTTTCTAAACTGAGCATCGAAACAATTTTTTCATTACGCTCTCTGCATCTTTTGGCATAAACCAAACTCCCCATATCAGCAGTCCAGAAAAAAGGCGGTTCCTCATTCACAAACTCAACAAAACGCACAGTCTTTTCCGGCTTTTTACCTGCAAACATTCTCGCTAAAGCCAGAACTCCCGCCGCCCCAGTTGCGTTATCATTTGCCCCTGGACTCCCCACCACAGAATCATAATGTGCCCCAATTACAACGATTTCATCTGCCTTTTTTCCCCCTGGAATCTCCACTTCTATGTTATAATAAAAATTATCATCAATTTTATATTCTTGTCGTTCAACTTTATAGCCAGCCTTTTGAAATGATGCTTCGAGAAAGTCAGCGGCTTCTCCAAGTTTTTGATATTGTATAAAGTTGCGCTCTCCGATTTCACCAGCGAGCTTTTCCACATCGCGCTGTAAAGCATCTCGGAGCGAGATTTCCTGTGCTGTTAAAGGGGGAATTGTCCCGCTGTAGCTTTTCCCTGGCATTGCAATCATACTCAACCATATCCCACTAATTAGAGTAATTAAGATCGTACTAAGGATAGCCAGTCTAGTTAACGTTCCGCGATTCCATAATTCGATCTTTCCCAATTGCATTTGTTTTCTATCCTTGGCTATGCTTGAGTAGTAGGGTGCGTCAGTTAGCGTTATTTTTTCAATAATCCAACAGCTTTTGACTGACGCACCCTACAAGTTTACACATCGGGCAACTTATACTGCGCGACAATCCGCTTAGCATATTCCGGCACATGAGCCTCTAATTTCTCAGGATAATTCCGCTTCACGTACAGATAATTACGAGTGAAATGAGAATCAATTGAAAAACGGGCATATTCCAAACCCTTCGGCCCAATTCTCTCAATAAACACGCCCATTAACTTCGCCGCCCACATCGGCAAAGTCACTCCTTTTTCATAAGCTGGAATACTTTGCTGAACCGCCTCTTTTCGGTTTCCCTTAGACATCACCGGCTGAGTGTTAAGCTGATCCGTTACCAAATCTAACATCTCTTGCCCCGTGTCATTTCGCACCACAATCCACTGCCAGCCAAAAGGTGCGCCCATGTAGCCCACCACTAAATCTGCTAAAGAATTCACATAATCAAAACAGCTCAAACAAGAAGGAGCAAAAACATCCTTCAATTCCTTAGTATTCAAGCCAAAAAACGGCACTTTCTCTTCCGAACCATCTTCGTGTTTGAAGTGAACGTTAAAGTCTTGCATAAACTCGTAAGAAACCACAGTTTCCGGAGAACGGCTAGTCGTATCTAGGAATTTCTGCAAGCCCGCGCGGCTGACATTATCCACGCAGGGAGTCCCCAAAACGTAGAGCTTTTCTAAACCGAGTTTTTTCTCGACTGTTCGCAAAGCTTGAATTTGACAGCCGACGCCAATTACTAACAGCCGCTTCATCCCCGATTTTTCGATTTGTTCTAATACTGAAAGATTGGGAGAGAGAGTGGGTTTGTTGACTTTTGCTGCGAGAATCTCTTCACGATTCCTAGCAATTATCGGCATCGGTTGAAAGCGGTCTTCTTTAGTATTTTGGACGCAAACAACGCCTTCTACAATTCCTTTTTCGAGCATTTCAATGGCAATTGTGCTGACGATCCCCGTCCACTGAGCACCCTCGATCGGCTCTTTTTTCCGAGCCGCCATCATGTTTTGACTGACTCCAAAATACCAATCGTCGGGATTGTCGAGATTGCGCGATCGCCCGTGAATCTCTTCTTCTAATTCCGCGATGTGCTGTGTTAAGAAAGCACAAGATTCCTTGACATAATGGATGTAATATGTATCGCACAAACCGCACTCGCTGCAAAGTTCTTTAGCGGGGCGGCGGCTACCCGGTTTGAGGGCCTTGGATTTTTGGTGTTTAGTAGAATCTGTTGCGGTCATCTAAATTACTTATTTTATGCAGATATGGCTTTTGTTAGGATATCACAGCAATTTCGGTTGTTACCTCCTTTATTCTTTAGACCTCTTGCAAAAATCCTTTCATCAATTGATGGGACGGGCAAGATGCCCGTCCCACAAGAGTTATTTCTTCTTGTGGGGCGGGCATCTTGCCCGTCCTAATTATTTTTGCAAGAGGTCTTTTCTGTCATTCCTCGCAGGCGGACGCAAGCTTGTGCGGGAGCAAATTCGGTTCGCCCGAAATTGGCGGTTTTCAAAGCTTAAAAAATATTAGTCAGGACTTACCTAGGTTGCGCTAAAAACCCGGTTTCTTCCTGAATACCTCACTGTTAAACCTAAGATTTATGGTAAAAACCGGGTTTCTTTGTGTAGTTTGGGTAAAAAAATTCGGTTTCAGAGCATCGCCGTGCGTCTAGGAGTGTTTGTGTAAGTCCTATTAGTATCAATCCGGATCTAGCGGGCGATCGCGCGAATACATTGCCAAATAAAGCTATAAAAAAATGGTAAAAATGTTTGTGACAACAGCCGTCGTTGGCATCATGATGAATCTCGCAATTTCGAGCTTAGGATTTGCTGCTTTAGTTCGTCCTGTCCCCGCTACGAATCAAACTGTTGCGACTCTAGAAAGAATGCTCAGCGCGACACAAAAGCCGGCGGCGCTGAACTATTCGCGCCTGGGGATTGGCGAGGTTCGGTTGGGGATGTCTGTAGAAGAGGCAAAACGTAAGTTGGGAAAACCACAGCGCGACGAAACTAAACCTGCTGGGCCTGGGATCGGCGGCAAGATTCGCACGCTAAGCTACTCAGGATTGACGGTAGCAGCATGGAAGGGCAAAGTTTATTTAATTTCTACTACCAATCCCAAGTTTCTGACAATTGATGGTGTGAAGCTAGGAGATAACAGCCAAAAAGTCGTTAAAACTTACGGTTACGGGTCGCAATCCGTGCAGGGTGGAGTGACTCGGTTGACTTACAGCAATGACCAAAAGGCTTCTAATTTGATTGTGGAAATTAAGGGCGATCGCGTGCAAAAAATTATTGTGAGCACGCAGCTAAACTGAAATATTAAATAACAGTGCAAAAGTCCCGGTTCACAAGTTTGTAGTAAGGACTTTATTCCTTATTTATGAGGATTTTTAGCCTTTCTGTGAGTTGACTGGAGGGCTTTTTCCTCATGTACGCGCGTGCGTAGCTATCCCGTAGGGAATCGCCCGCGTCTCCTTAATCCTCTTTATCATCATCCGACAATTGTGTAATTTCCTCAGCAATTAGTGTCTGAAAATCCTCTCCGCAGTGAACGTTGAGATGGATTGCAGAGAGGAAGGAACTCTGCTAGAATTTCCGCTTTTTGTCGATCGCTCAAATCAGGTAACTGAAGTTGATCGATTAATATCAAATCCGCCCTTCATCGGAATTATTCATCTCTCTGTTCTCTTCCTCTGCGTTCTCTGCGTACTCTGCGGTTTAATCATTCCAATCCAACCGGAATTGATATAAAGTAATAACATTTTGACACTCAGTGCCCAATTCTTCAATTAACGTACTCAGCCTAGAATTAGTTACAGAAATTGTCCGATCGCTAACTTCCATCTTTACTTAGGATCGCGAATTAAATAACTTACAATTTTAATTGTTATTGTGGGATGGGCGTCCCGCCCGTCC
>NZ_JAUBUJ010000232.1:0-2187 GCF_036705405.1 Microcoleus sp. B13-B6 | reverse complement strand
CCAAATTGGTAAAATCATACTGGAATGATTTGGTAATTATCACTGGCTGCGTTGACAATAGTGCGGCTCGTCGTTCCTTGGGCAAAACGCTAGAGAATAACCGCCACGCTGAGATTCCGAGAATCTGGTATCTTGATGCTGGCAATAACTTTGATAGCGGTCAAATTCTACTGGGCAGCCATAATAGCCTTGAAGAGCTAACTCCGCACCTGGATAAGTTCAAGAAAACAGGCATTATGGGAGCGCTTCCCTCTCCTGTTTTACAATGCCCCAATTTGATAGAAGTGCGACCTGAAGAATTGGGAAATACCCATTTATCTTGTGCTGAGTTGGCTAATCTTAACGCTCAGAGTCTCACAATTAATCAAACAATTGCCTCAATCGTTACTGACTATCTATTCCGCCTCAGTTTGACAAAGGACTTGCGTAAGTTTGCCACTTTCCTTAACCTTAAATCTGGTTCTATGCGCTCAGAATTTATCAGTTGTTCATCTCTCATAAAGTTTAGCTAGTCAGACGGGAATCCCTCGCGCGATATCGCTTCGATTGGTGTGGGATGAGAGGCGCGTGAACCGAGGATTCCGCATTTTCATGTCCTCGCCTGCCTGGGTGGCGAGCAATGAAGATGTGGATGACGAGGTGAACAAATCTTTTCTTTATTTGTCAACATTGCTATTCGATATAAATATCCAATTACTACTTGACTTTATCTAGTATTTTCTGGTATTTTTATGATCGGCCAATGCGTCGAGGTCGTAGCGCAGTGAAAGTAACTTATCAGTACAAGTTCTATCCTGAAACTAATCAAAAGTTAACCCTCAATCATTGGTTGAGGATCTGTCGCTATTGGTACAACAGGCAGTTAGGCGATCGATTTGATTGGTGGGAAAATAACCGCACTGGTATAAATGCTTGTCCATTGGTTGCTAGCATCTCTGCGCCTCGCCCCAAGCCCAATTACTACTCTCAAAAACAACAATTGCCCGTCATCAAGAAAGACCTGGTAAAAGTCTTTCACAGTGGCGAGCTATTGGACTTTAAACAGGTAGATTCAACTATCCTGCAAGATGTATCTAAGCGAGTAGATAAAGCATTTGAACGGTTTATCGTAGGTGATAGCAAGGGTGGAAAATCGGGTAGACCCCGTTTCAAGACGGAGGCAGATTACCGGACGATGACTTTTTCTACGGCTAACAACGATTGGATTAAGTTGGTTCGCAAGAATTGGATTTACATTCGATTACCGAAGTTGGGTCTCATAAAAGTTCGGATGCACCGCCCAATCCCCGATGGATTTACCGTTAAGCAAATTAGTGTTACCAGAAAAGCTGACGGTTGGTTTATCCAGATAATGCTTGAAGATTCTTCAGTACCTCAATTTATTCCTAATAAAGTTACCCCAAGCTGGGACAATTCAATTGGGCTAGATGCAGTGCTACACGAGGATGTCTACCTGGCAACGTCATCAGGCGAAAAGTTACCTTCCTTGAAACCGCTTCGTAAAAACCAAGCTAAATTAGACCGCATTTCAAAAAAGCGGAATAAGCGGAAGCGGGGCTCTAAAGCTCGACGAAAATTAGCCAAAAGAGAAGCGAAACAGCACCAAAAAATAGCTCGTTCTCGTCAAGATTTCCACTATAAGACGGCTCACAAGCTTGTGAGGTCAGGCGCTAAGTTCTATTTTCACGAAGACTTAAATCTCAAGGGCTTAACAAAACGGAATAAAGTTAAGCAAGATGATGAGGGGACTTACCTACCGAACGGTCAATCAGCCAAATCAGGACTAAATAAGTCTTGGTTGGATGCTGCATTTGGTCAATTTTTTAAGACGCTGGAATACATAGCCGAAAAAGCTGGGTCAGCCGTCGTTCCGCAAAAGCCTGCTTATACTTCAATGGTTCTGTGCTATCGGAATGAAATTGTTTTTACCGATTGCGGTATACGAAACTATTGGGATGAGCAACATTCTTTAATGGTAGATCGCGATATCAATGCGGCGATCAATTTGAAGAAATTGGGGTTGGACATTTTCCCCACAATAAAACGCCGTAGCGGGAATCTTTCTGTAGTAGGAACTATGGATGACAGTACCGCAAAGGAAATTTTGCACGCGCGACCTGAACTGGTCGTTTAGTCCGAGGAGCCCACTCCTCTAAGGGTTTCACACCCCTTACCCTCACGGAAAAG